>JAOTVO010000153.1 GCA_029863355.1 Candidatus Krumholzibacteriia bacterium | reverse complement strand
GAGATCCTGCTCAGCGACTTCATGAAGCGCCTGCAGGTCCTGGACATGGAGGTTACGTTCGCGGACGAGGCCAAGGAGCTACTGATCGAGAAGGGCTTCGACCCCGCACTGGGCGCGCGCCCGCTCAAGCGCGCCATACAGCGGCACCTCGAGGACCCGTTGAGCGAGCTGCTCCTGCAGCAGGGGGTCAACCGGGAGGCCGAGATTCAAGTGACCACCCAGGGCGGGCGGCTGGCCTTCGAGCTCGTCTCGAGAAGCGAGAAGGAGGGGTGAGGCGACCGTTGACGGTCGGGCCGTAATCCCCTATATTCCAGCCGATTGCAGAATCCCCCTGGCCGCGCGCCGGGGGGATTTTCGGTTTACAGCCCCGTGGGCTTGTGCTAGCATGCGGCGGCATCTGGTCGCGTATTTTAATGGGAATAAATAAGTTAGCACTACGGGTGGGGGTGGGTGCGTGCCTCCTAGGGACCTGGGCCGGGCCGGCTCGAGCGCAGCGCTCCGCCGAGCGGCCGGCCTATGTGCAGGGCCTGCGTATCGTGGGTAACCGCCAGGTGACCCAGGAGAAGATTGCCCGCGTGCTGCGCCTCGCCCCCGGCGAGCGCTACGAAGTCGAGGAGGTGCGCTCGGCGCTCAAGCGCCTCTTCGAGACGCGGCAGTTCGTGGACATCGCGGCCCATCGCCTGAGCGGCACGCACCCCGACTCGGTCTGGATCGAGATCCGCGTCTCCGAATACCCCAAGGTGGACGACGTCCGCATCGAGGGCGCCGACCACGTGAGCAAGGACGATGTCACCAAGGTGATCTCCGTCACCAAGGGCGGTTTCGTGCGGCCGGCGCTGGTGGGCTCGGATCGCGAAGCCATCGTCGATCTCTACCGGGAGAAGGGCTACTACCGCGCGGCGGTGCACGACACCATCGTGGACGACGCCAAGACTCGCTCGCGCGTGCTGGTCTACGACATCGACGCGGGCGAGAAGGTCTCCGTAAAGCACGTCGACTTCATCGGCGTGCACGCGATGGAGACGGGCGAGGTGCGCGGCACCATGAAGACCAACGAGGACCGCTGGTGGCGCGGAGCCGACTTCAAGCCCAAGAAGTTCGAGGAGGACCGCGAGCGCATCATCGGGCTGTACAAACGCTATGGGTTCCTCGACGCCCAGATCGTCGACACGGAGCTGGACTTCTCGGACGACGGGCGCGGCCTGGACATATTCGTCACCGTGGACGAGGGCAAGCAGTACTTCGTGGGCGATATCTCGTGGACGGGCAACGAGCTCTTTGCGGACAGCACCATCGCGCGCGAGATCACGCTGGAGCGCGGCGACCCGGTGGACGAGTTCGAGCTCACTTTTGTCCAGCAGAGCGTGGGCAACAAATTCTGGGACCGGGGCTACATCTACTCGACGGTCACGCCGGTCAAGTCGGTGCGCGGCGACACGGTGGATATCAATATCGAGATCGCTCAGGGCAGCCTCGCCCACGTCAACGAGATCAACATCACCGGCAACAGCAAGACGGCGGAGAACGTGATCCGGCGGGAGCTGCTGATCGCGCCCGGGGACGTATTCGCGGCGAGCCGCCTGCGCCGGTCGCTGCGGGAGGTCTTCAATCTGGGCTTTTTCGCTGGCCCCCCGCAGCCCAGCTTCGTCCCCTCCAACGAGGAGGGCGACATCGACCTCACGCTGCGCGTCGAGGAGAAGCCGGCCGGCCAGTTCCGCATGGGCGCGGGTTTCTCGCAGCTCAACCGCATTAGCGGCTTCATCGGCGTCACCGAGCCCAACTTTCTGGGGCGCGGGCTGCGCATCGGGCTGGACTGGGAGTTCTCCCGCTATCGTCAGAACGTCAGCGTCCAGTTTACCGAGCCCTGGTTGATGGGCACGCCCACGGAACTCTCGCTGAGCGTGTACAGCATGGTGCAGAATCAGGTGCGCCAGCAGTTCTACTCGGACCGGCGCACCGGCTTCTCGGTCCGGGTGGGACGCCCCTTCCCCTGGATGGACTACACTACGGTGTCGGCCCGCTACAGCCTGGAGGACGTCGAGCTCTCGGACTTTTCACCCGGCTACTTCGGTCCGCTCCGGTTCCAGGTTTGGCCGCAGACGACCAGCTCGGTGATGTTGACGTTTGCCCGCAACTCGACGGACAATCCCTTTCATCCGACGTTGGGGACGCGGACCGTCGTGAGCGGCCGCTGGACGGGTGGCGCCCTGGGCGGCGACGTGCGCTTCCAGCGCTACGAGGCGGCTTTCTCGTGGTACGAGCGACTGCTGTGGCGGTTCGTGCTCGAGGCGCGCGTGAGCGCGGGAGTGCTCGACGGCTACGGCGACCCGACCAGCGTCCCCGACTACGAGCTGTTCCGGCTGGGCGGCAACCGGCGCTATGCGCTGCGCGGCTACGACTTCTACGAAGTGGTGCCGGCGGGGAACCAGGCGTTCATCGGCGGCCGGTACATGCAGGTTTTTTCCTACGAGATCTCGTTCCCGGTGGCGCCGCCGACGGTGTACGGGTTGTTCTTCTTCGACGCGGGGAACACGTGGAACAGCTTCCAGGCCGCCGACCTCGCCACCATGCGTCGCGGCGCGGGGGTGGGCATTCGCATCGAGCTGCCCATGCTGGGGACGGTGGGCATGGATTACGGCTACGGGTTCGACCGGCTCACCGGGACCGGGCGTCCGTACAGCGGCTGGGAGCCGCATATCACTTTCGGAGGCGCGTTCTAGTGGGGGCGCGAGAGGTCGTGACCCGCAAACTGGACAAGGAGTGTAAGATCATGACGTACAAGGTGCTTAGAGTGCTCGCGCTGGGCGCGATGCTGGTCCCTGGGCTTGCCATTTCTTCGCTTGCGCAGGACCTGAAGATCGGATACATTGACTCGATTAAGATTTTCGCGGAGTACAGGGAAACGCAGGAGGCGGAGCGGGTCTACCGTCAGGATGTCGACGCCTGGACCGCGCAGAAGAACCGCATGGAGCAGGACATCGTTCGGCTTCGCGACGAGTTGCAGGCGCAGAGCTTGATGCTCTCCGAAGAGAAAAAGCAGGAGAAACGCCTCGAGCTCGAGCGCCTCATGCAGGAATACGAGCGGTTCATGGCGGAGACCTTCGGTGACGACGGACTCGCTGCCCAGCGCAACAAAGAGCTCACGCAGCCGATCCTCGACAAGATCAACCGGATTCTCGAGGACCTCGCGAAGGAGCGGGGGCTGCTGATGGTCTTCGACGTGGCCCGCGCCGATGTCGTTTACGCGGACAAGACGCTGGACCTGACCTCCATCGTCCTCACCCAGCTGCACCAGCAGCAGTAGCCGTCGTTTTGCAGGGGGATTGGCGCTCTTGGCAACTCGCTGCTTCAAGCTCGGGGATCTCGCTGCGCTCGTCGGGGGCGAGGTCGAAGGTGACGCGCAGACCGAGATACGCGGTGTCGCCGGAATCCGGGAAGCGAAGGCGGGAGACATCACCTTTGTCGCCAACCCGAAGTACGAGGAGTTCCTAGGTACGACGGCGGCGTCGGCCGTAATCGGGGCGGCGAGTCTGGCCTGCGCGCAACCGCTCATCCGCGTCGGTAACCCCTATTTCGCCTATCTGCAGGTCCTGTCGTTCTTCGCGCAGGACCGCGCCGTCCAGTACGCGCGGGGCGTGCACGAGTCGGCCGTCATCGATCGATCGGCGGAGCTGGGCGAGAACGTCGCCGTGGGGCCGTTCTGCCAGATCGCGCGGGGCGTCCGCGTGGGGCGGGGGACGACGATTCTCTGCGGGACATTCATCGGCGAGGGCGCCGAGATCGGCGAGGAGTGCCTGCTCTATCCCAACGTGACGGTGCGGGAGGGAACGGTCGTCGGCGACCGGGTGATCGTCCAGCCGGGCGCGGTGATCGGCGCGGACGGCTTCGGCTTCGCCAAGGACGGCAGTCGCCACCACAAAGTGCCCCAGATCGGCCGCGTGATCGTGGAGGACGACGTCGAGATCGGGGCCAACACGTGCATCGACCGCGCCACGACGGGGGAGACCCGAGTCCATCGCGGCACCAAGATCGACAACCTGGTACAGGTTGCCCACAACGTGATCGTGGGCGAGGATTGCGTGATTGCCGCCCAGGCCGGGATATCCGGCAGTACCGAGCTGGGACGCAACGTAACGCTGGCGGGGCAGGCGGGGCTGGTTGGGCACATCACGATCGGCGACAACGCCGTGGTGGGGGCGCAGGGAGGTGTGACCAAGTCGATCCCGCCGGACACGACGGTGTCCGGGTACCCAGCGCGCGAGCACGGCCTGGCCAGACGTCTCTACGCCCACACGGCCCGGCTTCCGGATTTGTTCCGCCGCGTGCGGGAGCTGGAGAGGATCGTGGCCGAGCTGGAGAAGGGAGCGTCGGTTGATTCGTCAGCAACGGACGATTAGAAGGGAGTTCTCTGTGGAAGGACAGGGGCTCCACACCGGCGCGCCTGCCCGGGTCACCTTCAAGCCAGCGCCGCGCGACAGCGGCATTAAATTTATGCGCGTGGATCTCGACCCGCCGATCGAGATCCCCGCTCTGGTGTCCAGTATCCCCGCCGACGCCCCCGCATTCCGCAACACCACGATCTCCAACGGCGAGGTCCAGATCCACACGGTCGAGCACATTCTCGCCGCGTGCTACGGGCTCCAGCTCGACAACGTGACCATCGAGATAGACGCCGCCGAGCCGCCCGAACCGCCGGACGGGAATTATGCGTCTTTCGTGCGCACGCTGCGGGAGGTGGGTTTCGAGAATCAGGGCGCGCCCGTGGAGGCGTTCACCGTCGAGCGCGCGATAAGCTACCGCTCCGGAGAAGTGGAGCTGCACGCCCTGCCCGCCGAGACGTTCCGCGTGAGCTTCACCATCCAGTACCATTGCGCGGCCATCGGCACCCAGTACGCCGCCTTCGAAATCGACGCCGACGCGTTCGAGCACGAGGTGGCGCCCGCCCGCACCTTCGTGCTCATGGAGGACGTGGAGCGGCTGCGGGCGATGGGGCTGATTCGCGGCGGTTCGCTCGACAATGCGGTTGTGTTCGACGACGACGGCGTGCGCAACGACGCGCCGCTACGCTTCGCCGACGAGCCGGTGCGCCACAAGATCCTCGATCTTATCGGCGACCTCTCGCTGCTCGGGGTGCCGATCCGCGGCCACATTCACGCCGTCAAGTCGGGACACGCGGGCAACATCGCTTTCGTGCGCGAGCTGCGCAACGCCTACCTGGCCAAGAAGCGCACCGCCCTGGCCACCGCCTCGGGCCACTGGGACATTGGTCTGATCCAGGAGATCATGCCGCACCGCTACCCGTTTCTGCTCGTCGACCGGATCGTCGAGCTGGAGGACCGCAAGCGAGTGGTGGGGATAAAGAACGTGACGATAAACGAGCCGTTCTTCCCCGGGCACTTCCCGGGGCACCCGATCATGCCCGCGGTACTCATCATCGAGGCCATGGCCCAGACCGGGGGCGTGCTCCTTCTGAATACGGTTGACGATCCCAAGAGGTACCTCGTCTACTTCACGCGTGTAGACAAGGCGAGGTTCCGCCGGCCCGTGGTGCCGGGCGATCAGCTTCGCTTCGAGCTCGAGCTGAAAAGCCTGCGCAGGGGAATGTGCACGATGTGGGGACAGGCGTTCGTGGACGGCAACCTCACCGCGGAAGCGGAGCTGTCGTCGGCGATCGTGGAGCGCTAGGCCGGACCCCGTACAACGCGCACGCGGCCGCGACCGGGTGCGAGCGAGGTGGAAAGTGAGAAGCGTCAACTTCAAGAAGTCGGACATCCATCCCACGGCGGTGATCCACCCCTGGGCGCGGATCGGTGAAGGCGTCAAGGTGGGGCCCTACAGCGTCATCGGCGAGAACGTCGAGGTCGGGGACGGCTGCCGCATCGGCGACCACGTGCTCATCGAGGGACACACGCGGGTCGGACGCAACAACGTGTTCTATCACGGCGCCAGCATCGGCACGCCGCCGCAAGACCTGAAGTACCACGGAGGCATCACGCGCCTCGAGATGGGCGACGGGAATACGGTGCGCGAGTTCGTCACGGTGAACACGGCGACGAACGAGGGGGAGGCGACCGTGGTCGGAAACAAGTGTCTGCTGATGGCCTACGCGCACGTGGCCCACAACTGCGTGATCGGCAACGAGGTGATACTGGCCAACTCGGTCAATCTGGCCGGGCACGTATTCGTGGACGACTACGCCATCGTGGGCGGGGTCACGCCGGTCCATCAGTTCGTGCGTATCGGCAGGTATGCGTTCATCGGGGGCGGGAGCCGCGTGGAGCGGGACGTGCCGCCGTTCATGAAGATCGCCGGCAGTCCGGCGCGCGTGTACGGAATCAATTCCGTCGGGCTCGAGCGCCGGGGGTTCTCGGCAGAGCGCAGGGCCCGTGTCAAACAGCTCTACAAGCTGCTCTATCGCAGCGAGCTCAACGTGTCGCAGGTGCAGGAGCGTCTGGCG
>JAOTVO010000152.1 GCA_029863355.1 Candidatus Krumholzibacteriia bacterium | reverse complement strand
GATATCTCGCCCTGCCGCTTCTGCGTTTCGACGGCTTCGATCTCCCACGCCGGCCGGGGACGATGCGCGTATTCGCGCTCGATGACGTGCACCGGAACCCCGTCGCTGCCGACGACCTCGATCGCGTAGGCGTCCCAGTCGTTGTTCACGTAGAAGCGCCCGTTAGCGCCCATCGCCCAGACGGGCGACGCGTCGGTCTTTTCGTCGAAGGTGATGTCTGCGAACGCGGCTTCCTGAAGCTGCTCCCAATAGGTAGTGAGCACGTTTCCCGACGGGTCGATGCGCACGAAGGAAGTCTTGAGCGCGATCGAAGTCTCCCGCTGCACCGTCCGCGCGATGCACAGCACGAGCGTCCCCTTCACGACCGCGCAACCGTTGATGAACGGACTCCCCAGCTCCGGATCCTCGGGAAGGGGATGATCCCCAACCGCTTTCCCGGCGGTGGTCATGAGCACGACGCGGCCGGGGACGGTCTGCGCCACGCACACCAGCTGGTCCCACATCACAGCCAGCCCGCTGGCCATCCGAAACTCGGCAGGACCTTCGCCCGGGCGGCCGATCGGATCGAGGTAGCGCCCGCCGCGCGTGATCACGTGGACCTGGCTCAGCTGCGTGTCGAGGACATACGCGTTCCCCGCCTTGTCCTGGACGATGCCCCCGATGTTCCCGAAGACGACGTCGTCGCCCTCGCCCCCTCGCCGCCACGCCTCGTCCGTTTCCACGACGCGCGCCGGCTCGAACCCCGCGCCCGGATTGAGAACGTGGGTCACGCCCTCGCGGGTTTCGGTCCGGCCCTTCCAGGCGGCGCCCTCGGCGCCGGATACTCCGGGCCACGCGACCGCCGCGGCGGCCGCGACGAGGATCAGCTTTGCCGTGTATCGATACATTCGTCCACGAGGATACCCCATATCCTCTCCTGACACAACGAAATGCGCCTTGCGGGGCGCCCCGCTCTTCCGAGAATTTCCCGTTGGCGGCGGCGGCGCCCAGGCGTATTCTCGCGAGGGCTTTCTCCGGGCACGCGCATGAACGGATTCAACCTCTCCGAGTGGCTCCAGAAGACGGTCGGGCTCTTGTCCGACAGCCAGGGGGCCGTAGCTTACACGGTCATCATCGTGCTGGTGTTGTGGCTCGCGCGGCGGCTCCTGCTGCGCGCCGTCGAGAGGCGTCTCGCGGACGCCCACGCCCACTACCACTGGCGCAAGACCACCGCCTACCTGGCCTTCTTCATCGCGTTCATCTTCGTCGTCCGCATATGGTTCAAGGGTTTCCAGCAGCTCTCGACCGTCGTGGGGCTGGTCTCCGCGGGCATCGCCATCGCGCTCAAGGATCCGCTGGTGAATCTGGCCGGTTGGGTCTTCATCGCGTGGCGGCGCCCCTTCGAGGTCGGGGACCGCATCGAGGTGGGCCGCGGGGTGGCGGGTGACGTGATCGACCTGCGCATCTTCGCCTTCACGCTCATGGAGATCGGCAACTGGGTGCACGCTGACCAGAGCACGGGGCGGGTCGTCCATGTCCCCAACGGCCGCGTCTTCACGGAGGCGGTCGCTAACTACAGCAAGGGCTTCAAGTACATCTGGGACGAGATCGGCGTGCTCGTCACATTCGAGAGCAACTGGCGCGAGGCCAAGTCGATCCTCGACGGGATAGTCAAGCGTCACGCCGAGCACCTGAGCGGCGAGGCGGAGAAGCGCGTGCGCGAGGTCTCGCGCCGCTTCATGATCTTCTATACGAAGCTCACGCCCATCGTGTACACGAGCGTAGAGGACAGCGGGGTCACGCTGACCATGCGCTATCTCACCGAGCCGCAGTCCCGGCGCGCGCGCGCGCAGGCGATCTGGGAGGACGTGTTGACCGCCTTCGCCGAGCGCGACGACATCGACTTCGCCTACCCCACCACGCGCTACTACGACAACACGCAAGAGGGCAAGAGCGGCGCGGTCAAATCCGCCGGCCCCGGCGCCCCGCCGCCGGACCCGGGGCATTTCGCCTGATCGCGGGTTGCTCGCCGGCCCGTTCGTGCAGATGATCCGAGCCGACACCATCCGCCGCACCGCCCTGGCAGCGTTACTCCTCGCGTTGATCGCGATACCGTTCGCGCCCGCCTGCGTGGTGGGCACGCTGCTCGTCGCCGGTTTTCTGCCGGGGGCGGCCGTCGCCGGCCGCGCGCCGGCGGGGTTGGCCGGGAGGTTGGGGCTTGCGCTCGCGCTTTCGCCGGTGCTCTTCGGCGCGGTGGTGCTGGCGGCGATCGCGCTGGGGGTTTCGTCGGGGACGGCCGCCTGGGTCTCGGCGGTGGCATGGGCGGTGGTCTTCGCGCTTTCCGGTCCATCGCCCGCGGCGGCGAGCCCCGCGGAGCGTCGCATCGCCGCTCTACTCCTGGCCGTGTTTGCCGTCGCCGCCGGACTCGCACTCATGCTTCCGCTCACCGATCTATGGTGGCGCGTGCGCGGGGATAGCTGGTTTCACGCGGCCGTGTACCATCGCCTCGCCGGCCACGGGCTCCCGCTCGTCGACCCGTACTTCAGTCCGTTGCGGCTGCAATACATGTACTTCTATCACGCGATCCTGGCGGGCGTGGCGGGGCTCGCCCGCCTGGACCCCTTCCACGCGATGATCGCGGCGAACGCGGTTGCGCTTGCCGGTTGCCTGGCGGCGTTCGACTGGCTCGCCAGCTTCTTCTCCCGCCGCCTCTGGCCGCGCGCGCTGGGCGCCGCCCTGTTCGTGTTCGGAATGAACGGGCTCTTCTTCGTCTTCTATCCGATCCGCCTGGCGCGCGGGCTCGTGGGCGAGACGGCGGGAGTGGAGGTGCTGCGCGCGTTCTTTCGCTGGTCTCCACCGGGGCACGACACCGCCGCCGCGCTGCTGGCCGTGGAGGGAAACCAGTTCTTATTTCTGGACAAGTTCATGTTGGGGACGGCCTTCTCCCTCGCCCTCGGCCTGGTGTGCATTCTCCTCGGACTCCTGGTCGCCGCACGCGTCGGACGTTGGAGCCGCTCGCTCGATTGGGCGTGGGTTATCGCGCTGGCCGGGCTCCTGCACCTGCACGTGGTGATCGGCATGACGGCGTGGGTGGCGACCGCCGGCCTGCTCGCGCTGCTCCTGCTCATCCGCTCGCACACCGACGAGGGCGGGCCCTCGTACGAGCGGCTCCTGTGGCTCGCGCTCGGCGCGCTCATCGTGGTCGCGCCGTATCTGTACACCGTCCTGCCGCGCGGCGGGGGGCCGGAGTCGGTGCGCCTCGCCGTGCAGCCGCGCCACCTGATCGGCCTCTTCTCCGACGTGCTGCCCGCGCTCGTGCTGGCCGTGCCGTTCCTGCGCTGGTCGGCGCGGCGAAGCGAAGCGGCCGAGGGCTCGCCGGGCGCCGTGCCGCTCCCCCGGCGCGCGGGCCCCGACACCATCCTCACGGGACGGTTTTACTCGGATTTCAGTTTGAGTGCGACGGGGATGGTGCTCTTCTGGTTCCTCGGCGTGCTGGCCGCGGCGGCGGTCGTGGATCTGCCCACGAACAACGAGACGAAGTTCTCCTACCTCCTCTTCATCCCGGTAGCGGCCTTCGCGGTGGGCGGGCTCGAACGGGCGTGGCAGAGCACGCGCGGCCGGCGCGTCGCGCTGGCGCTCGTTCTTCTGAGCACGGTTCCTCTCAACGCGATCTACTTCTACCAGGCGGTGCGCGATCCGTCCACTTTCCCGCTGTCGGACGACGAACGCGCCGCGTACGCCTGGATCGCTCGGGCCACGCCGCGCGACGCCATCTTCATCGAGGAGGACGACATCGTGCGCATCCCCGTGCTGGCCGGTCGCGATCAGTACTGGGGCACCGAGGCCTACGCGCTCAACTGGGGCTACCCGGGGGAGGAGATCCGGCAGCGGCGCGAGGTGCGCGACGCCGCATTTTCCGAGGGCGGCTTCTCCGAGGAGCACGCGGCGGCGCTGAGCGCGCTCGGTCGCCCCGTGTACGTCGTCTACCGCCGCCACGACGACGACGTGATCGACGCCAACGAGCGCTTCGTGGGAGACGCTCGCTACGCGGGGCATTTCGCCACCCCGCGCATTGCGGTGTTCGAGCTGAAGCTTTCCCGCTGAGCGGGGACGGCGCTACTCGGGTCTGATCCCGTCCACCTGCAGGCACACATCGACGACGCGGCGTACGGCCGCGTCCAGCGGGCCGTCGACGCGCGTGCCGGACGCCATCCGGTGTCCGCCCCCGCCGAAGTGGCGCGCGATGGCGTAGGCGTCCACGCGGCCGTTCGAACGCAGCGACACCTTGATGTGGCCGTCCGACGTCTCTTTGAAGAAGAGGACGAGCTCCACGTCCTTGATGGCGCGCACGAGGTCGGCGAAACCCTCCGTGTCGTCGTAGGTGGCGCCGGCGGCGCGCAGCATCTCCAGCGACGCCGAGATCCAGGCCAGCCTGCCGTCCGCGGCCGACTGGACGGTGGCCAACACCGGCCCCATGAGCCGGCCCGTGGCCCACGTCTTGTTGCCGAAGACCTGCCGGTGCAGCGAGAAGGGATTGGCGCCCAGCTCGCACAGGTTGGCGGCGGCACGCAGCGCCCGCGGGTCCGTGTTGGAGAAGCGGAAAGTGCCGGTGTCCGTGATGATCGTGGCGTACAGCGCGTCGGCGATCGCCTTGCGAATCTTCCCGCCCATGGAGAGGATGAGCTCGTACACCAGGATTCCCGTGGCCGCGGCGCTGGTGTCGCTGACGACGACGCTGGCGAAGTCTTCGCTGGGTTCCACGTGGTGGTCGATGCACACGCGGGGCAGCGGGCTGTGCTGCACGCTGCTCGCCACCCCACCCAGCTGATCAAAGTTGTTGAGATCGAGCACGAAGATGGCGTCTATGTCCTCGAGCAGCTCACGGGAGACTCCGCTGGGGCAGTGCTGGATCTCGCCGGCGGGGTCCAGAAACACCAGCGGGTCCGGCGTGCGGCTGGCGTTGGCCACTACGACCTGCTTGTCCAGGTCCTCGAGGAAAGCCTTGAGCGCCATCTCCGATCCGATGGCATCGCCGTCCGGATTGACGTGCGAGGTGAGCAGGAACGAGTCGTAAGTACGGATGATGCGCTGTACGGAATCCCACATGACCCTTTACTCTAGCGCAAGCGAGCGTCCCGCGGCAAGCCTTATACACGCGCTAGCTCGACAGCGCGTCGAGGAACTCCACCGCGCGACGCAGGTGCGGAATGATGATCGACCCGCCCACCACCAGCGCGACGCCGAAGATCTCCTCGAACTCCTCGCGCCCGATGCCGGAGCGGTGACACTCCTGAACGTGGTAGCGGATGCAGTCGTCGCAGCGCAGCACCATCGACGCCACCAGTCCCATCATCTCCTTCGTCCTCTTGTCGAGCGCGCCGTCCTGGTAGACGTTGGTGTCGAGGTTGAAGAAGCGCTTGATGACGATGTTATCCGTATCCAGGATGCGCTCGTTCATGCGCTGGCGGTGCGCGTTGAAATCGCTGATGATGTCCGACATGGAAAACCTCCTGTGCGATGGCGGAGTGGTTTAGGGCAGATTTTCGCGGGCCCGGTGCCACGGCGCAACGCGAATCTGCTACAGTGGCGCCGTGGCCATCCGGATTCGACGCCTCCACCGGTGGGATCTCTCCTACGAAGACGCCCGCCGCGTGCAGGAGCGGCTGCGCGCGCGCGTGAGGCGGCGCCCGCTGGCGCTCTCCCGCGTGCGGCGCGTGGCCGGCGCCGACATCGCGATCGCCGGGCGCGAGAACCGGTTGATCGCCGCCGTCGTGGTGCTGGCGTTTCCGTCCCTGGAAGTGCTGGAGACGCGCGCGGTGATCTCGCCCCTCACGTTTCCCTACATCCCCGGCCTGCTCTCCTTCCGCGAGGTTCCCGGTCTGCTCGCCTGCCTGGAGACGCTGCAAACGCCATTCGACGTGATCCTGCTCGACGGACAGGGTATCGCGCACCCGCGCGGCCTGGGGCTGGCCAGCCACCTGGGGCTCGCGATCGGCCGGCCCGCCGTGGGCTGCGCGAAGAGCCGGCTGGTCGGCGAACACCGTCCGCCCGGCCCGTGCCGCGGCGACCACGCGCGCCTGATCTTCGAGGGCCGCTACGTGGGGAGCGTGCTGCGCACGCGCGACGGGGTCAATCCCATCTACGTCTCCCCCGGCCACCTCGTCGACCACCCCTCGAGCCGGCGCCTCGCGCTCGCCTGCTGCTCGCGCTACCGCATCCCGGAGCCGACGCGCCTGGCGCACATCGCGGCGGGCATGCACAAGCGCCGGTCGAGCGGATCGCTGTAAGAGGGAATCGAAACGGGTCGCGGGTATGCCGTTATCCTCAGGCCGATACGACGGGCTGGAGCCGCGCGTTGCGCAGGAGGTCGTACTTGAGCGCCAGTTCCTCGAGCGCGCGCAAGCCCCGCATCTCTTCTGTGCCCAGCGCATACGACCAGCGTCGCGACAGGGAGTCGTAGAGGAACTCCGGAGAAAAAGCCGAGGTGCGCGC
>JAOTVO010000151.1 GCA_029863355.1 Candidatus Krumholzibacteriia bacterium | reverse complement strand
GCGGAGAGGACGTCCTGTGTGCGCGGCGCGATGGGTACGGTCCGATCATGGTACATGGCTAGGTGGGCGACCTGGTCGAATTCTACCGTCTCGTCGCGTTTGAACTTCCCCTCCCGGACGTGCTTCTCGTAGCGAAGGCTGTAGAGCTCCGTGGTGTCCAAGTAGGACTCGTAGCGATCGCGCACCTTGAAGAACTTGGAGAAGAAATCGTTGGTGCGGGCGTCGGACACGATGCGGTAGCACGCCGTTCCCTGAATCTCCGCGACGTTGCGCACCTCCAGCGTCGCCTCGCCGGCCGTCACCAGCCCGTATTGCACGGCGAAGACGAAGCGCTCGCCGGCACCAAAGGGAACCGACCCCGGGAGCAGCGTCGTGAAGGTGTCCGGCGGCAGCTCGTGCGCGTAGAGCGTATCGTAGAACATGTAGGCCGCGCTGTCCGCGGCCGGCTCCTGCGCCGCCGCCTGCGTGGGGACTATGCTCCCCGCCAGGAGAAGCACCGCCGATCCGGCGAGGATCGCCCGTCTGGTCATGTGCTCGTGCCGCCTTTCTCAGGGGAGGTCCGGACGGAGTCGCCCGGGAGCAGGGCCCGGTAGGCATTCAGCGTGTTGTACACCATCTGCCGGTAGTCGTATCCCGTCGAGCGAGCCAGCCCCGCGGCCGTGCAGCGCCCCCGCAACCCCTCATCGCCCAGCATGCGCAGGATCGCGCCCGCCAGCGCCTCGGCGTCGGCCGGCGGCGCCAGCAGCCCGGTCTCGCCGTCGGCCACCAGCTCCGGGATGCCGCCGGTTCGCGTCGCCACGACGGGCACGCCGAGCGCATGGGCATCCATGATGGACGAGCCTAGCCCCTCCCGCCGCGATGAGGCCACGAAACAATCGAAGACCTTCAACAACGATAGCGCGTCCTCGCGAAAACCGGCGAACGTCACCCGCTCGCCCACGCCCAGACTCCGCGCCAACGCCTCCAGTCGCGCACGCAACGGCCCGTCGCCGACGATCACGAAGTGCGCGTCCGCGCGCGCGGCGCAGACCGCGCGCGCCGCGTGCACCAGATCCCGCTGGCCCTTTTCGGGCGTGAGCGCGGCCACCTGCCCCACGACCACGCGCTGCGCGCCCCAACCCAGCCGTTCGCGCAGCCGCTCGCGTCCATCCAGCGCGCGCAGCGCCTCCAGGTCGATGCCGTCCGCCACCACCCGGATGCTCGCTCCGCGCACGCCGCCGGCAACCAGATCGTCGCGCACCGCCCCCGACACCGCCAGGTAGAGGTCCGCGCCGCGCCGATACTTGAGGGCGGCGCCCACGCCGCGTCCGACGCGGCCGGCGGCGCGCCGGCTCACCACACGCAGCGGCCGGCGTCCGCGTCCCGCCCACGCCGCCGCCACCACTCCGTGCGCGCGCGAGGCGTGCGCGTGAACGACGTCGAAGCCCGAGGCCAGGGCGCGCAGTCGTCCCGGGGCAGCCGCCACGGCAGCGCCGCGAAACGAGAGCGCGTGGGCCTGCACCCCAAGGTTGCGCGCGCGCTGCGCAATGACGCTGCGCTCGGGCGCGGCCAGCGCCACCTCCACGCCTTCCTCGCGCAGCCCGCGCATCAAGAGGTGGAGCTGGCGCTCGCCGCCCCGCCACGTGCGTTCCGATGTGACCATGAGCACTCGCGTCGCCCTCACCCCCGCTCCCCCGCCAGTGCGGGTGCGGCCAGCTCGGCGACTTCGTCCACGCCGAAGTCCATGCAGGGCGTGCCGAAGGGACACCGCGTGCGCCGGCAGGGGGAGCACGAGAGTCCCTTCCAGAGATACCGATCGGCCGGCGTTCCCATGTGCCACTCGCGCGGGTCCGTCGATCCGAACACCGTCAGCGTGGGCACCCGCACGCACACGGCCAGATGCTTGAGGCCCGAATCGATCGTTACCAGGAGCGAGAGATTGCACAGCAATCCGGGCAGCTCCTCGATGCGCGCCGGCGGCGCGACGTGGACCGACCGTCCGCCCGCCGTCGCGATCGCGCGCGCGTCCGCCTCCTCACCCGGCCCCCACATGACGAGCACGTGCTTCCCGCTTGCCGTCAGTCGCCGCGCCAGCGCCGCCCAACGCTCGCTCTGCCACGCCTTGGCGGGGTAGGTCCGGCCGGGGTTGAGGCCGACCAGCGCCGCGTGCTCCCCCGCGTCCGCGGGCACCCCCGCGCGCCGCAGCGCCTCGCGAGCGGAGGCCTCGGCGCCCGCCTCGACCGGGATGGCCGGAAGCGCGTCGTCGCCGCCGACGGCTCCGGCCCGGCGCGCCAGCGTCACCGCGGCGGTCGTCGCGGTGCCGGGAACGCTCCTGCCCCCGCGCCGGAGTGCGCGCGGCTCGACGATCGTGTAGGCGCGCTTGCGCAGCCGCACGTCGTAACCGACCCGTTCCGGGGCGCCGATGAGACGGGTGAGCAGGGCGCTGCGCGCGTTGCCGTGGAAGTCGATCACCACCGAGGGGCGCAGCCGCCGCAACTCGGCGACGTAACGCGCGTAGCGCACGAGCCCGGTGGGCCCGCTCGCCGCGGGCGGCGCGGCCACCAGCCGGTCGATGCCGTCGACGCCCGCTAGCAGCGCGTGGTAGTGGCCGTCCACCACGTAGGCGATGCGGCGCTCGGGGCACGCTGCCTTGAGTGCGCGCAGCCCGGCCAGCGCCGAGAGCACGTCGCCGAGCTGGCGCAAGCGGATGGCGACCAGCCAGTCGGTCGGCGCGGCGCGCGTCACGTCGCCTCCCGCGAAGACCCGCGCCCCGCAAGCGCCAGCACCTCGCACAACCGGCCGAAGACGTCCTCGCTGGCGAGTCCGGTGAGGCAGCGCGTGTGGCCCAGCGGACAGACGTGCGCGTGACACGGCCGGCACTGCAGCGGCACCAACGCCGCCCGGTAGGGTCCAAACGCCTCGTAGGGGAACCAGACGTCCGGTTCCGCGCTGCCGAAGACGGCCACCGTCGGCGTGCCCACGGCGACGGCGAGATGGGCCACCCCCCCGTCGCTCACCACCATGGCGTCCAGCTCGGCGATCACCGCCGCCGTCTCGCGCACCGGCATGACGGGGAGATACGCGACCGACTCGCCGGCCGCCTCGCGCAGGCGCGCCGCGTGCGCCTCCTCGCCGGGCCCGATCAGCACCACCACGCTCGCCCCCAGCCGCTCGCGCGCGAGCGCGGCCAGGGCGGCGAAGGACGCCGGGCCCCAGCGCTTGACCTCCCACTTGCCGCCGGGGTGCACACCCACGAGCGGACTCCCGCGCCCGGCGCGCACGCCGGCGAGCCGAGCGCGCGCCCGGTCCCGTTCGGCGTCGGAGAGCGCGAGCGAGGGTTTGGTTGCAGAGGCCGCCACGCCGATGGGCGCGCCGTGCAGGAGATTCTGCTCGGTCACGGCGCGCACGTCGGGCGGCGGTTCGACGGAGTGCGTGTACATCCGCCGTCGCGCGCGGCGCCGTGTCCCCACCCGCACCGGCGCGCCGCTGAGAAGCGAGAGCCACGCGCTGCGCGGGTTGGCGTAGAGATCGATCACCGCGCGGTAGCGGCGCTCCCTCAGCGAGTGCAGAAGACGGAGCGACGCGGCCAGCCCCGCGCCCCGTTCCAAAGCCCACACGCGAGCGAAGCGCGCGTCGCCCGCCAGAAGATCGGCGCCCGGACGCCGCGAGAGATAATCCACCTCGACGCCGGGAGCGTGCGCGCGGATCGCGTCGACCAACGGAAGGGAGAGAATCACGTCGCCCAGGTAGTCCAGTCTCGTGACCAGCACGCGGTCGCCCGCGCGCAGCGCCGGCGTCACCGTTACCCTCTCCCGCGTACGCGCGCCAGCACCTCGCGCGAGGCGTGCGTCTTGGGGTCGCCGACGATCACCGTCTCCACGCCCAGACGCCGCGAGGTGTCCACCTCGGGCACGCCGTCTACGGTGTAGTCGGTGCCTTTGGCGTGCACCGCGGGGCGAAGCGCTTCGAGGATTCCCGTCACGTCGTCCTCGGAAAAGACGAGCACCGCGTCGACGACGGCCAGGGCCGCCAGGAGCCGCGCGCGATCCCCCTCTGCGATCACCGGCCGGCCGGCACCCTTCAGGCGATGGGTGCTCGCGTCGTCGTTGAGCGCGACGACGAGGAAGTCTCCGCACGCCGCCGCGCCGGTCAAGTAGCGCACGTGACCCACGTGCAGCGGATCGAAGCAACCGTTGGCCAGCACGACGCGCGCCGCACCGCGCGCTTGCGCCAGCGCTCGCACGGCGGCGGTGTCGCCGAAGATCGGCGCCCCTTCGCACTTCATCGCGGCCGCGCGCCTACACGGGGTGCGCGCGGATCACCTCCTGCAGCTCCGCGGGGCTGGCCGTCGCCGTGCCCCTCTTCATCACGACCACCGCGGCGGCATACGTCGCCATGCGGGCCGCCTCCACGAGAGAGGCCCCGCACGCGAGCGCCAGCGCCACCACGGCGGCCACCGTGTCCCCCGCCCCGGTGACGTCGGTGGCCGCGTTGCTGCCCACGATGTCGACGAGCTCGCGGCTACCGTCGGGGTTCAGCACGAGCATGCCCTTGCTCCCGCGCGTGACGATGAATCCCGATACGCCGGAGGATTCGACCAGTCTGCGCGCGAGATCGTCGCGCGTGAGCAGCGACTCGTCCTTCGAACCCAACGCTTCCAGCGTCTCGACCTCGTTCGGTGTCGCCGCCGTCGCGCCCGCGTAGCTCATGAGGGCAAAGCGGCTGTCGACCACCACGGGGATGCCCGCGGCGCGGCAGCGCTCGAGGGCCAGGGCGCTCGCCGGCCCCGGCACCAGGCCCATGCCGTAGTCCGATATCAGCAGCGCACCGGCGCCGTCGAGTGCGGCCGGCAACGCCTCGCGCACCGCGCTCGCGGCGGCGCCGTCCCCGCGCAGGCGGTGCGAACGGTCCACCCGTGCGACCTGCTGCTTCTGCGCGTTCATCTCGCCGGCGAGGATGCGCAGCTTGACCGACGTCGCCGCCTCGCTCGCCGGAACCAGCCCCGAGCAATCCACCCCTCTCCGCGCCAGCAGGTCCGCGAGCGTTTCGCCGTCGCCATCCACCCCCACCACGCCCAGCGCGGACACACCCGCACCCAGGGCGGCCACGTTTTGCGCCGCGTTGGCCGCGCCGCCCGGGTGGTGCACCGTCTCCAGATAATCGATGACGACGATGGGCGCCTCGCGCGAGACCCGAGACGTATTGCCGATGATGTACTGGTCGAGCAGGTAGTCGCCTAGCACGACCACCCGCTTGCGCCTGAACTGTTCGAGGAGCTCTAGGTAACGGTTCATTTCCGCTCTCCGCCGGCCGCCGTGCGCCGCTTCCCGCGCATTCTATCGTCCGGCTTTCAGCCGCGCGATGCTTTTCTCCGCGCGGCGTCCGCGCCTCGCCGCGCCCGGGCCAGGACGTCCGCGACCTCCACGCCGGCAAAACACTCGAGTTGGGTCGGACAGAAGCGCCGAAAGCACGGGCTACACGGCACCGGGTGCCGGACCACCTCCACCCATTCCCCCTGGGGCGCGGTCCACTCCGGCGCGGTGGATCCGAACACGACCACGGTCGGGGTCCCCAGCGCCGCCGCGCAGTGCGGAGCGCCGCTGTCGTTGGCCACCACGACGCGGGCGCCGGCCAAGAGCGCGAAGAACCCTCCCAGAGAGGTACGAGCGCTAGCGTCGAACACACCGCGCTGGTCTGCCGCGATCGCCGCGCACGTGTTCGCGTCGCGGGCCGATCCAGCCAGCATCACGGGTACGTCCCGGGCCAGCGACGCCGCCAGCTCGCGGAAGCGCTCGGCCGGCCAGGTCTTGGCAGGCCCGTAGGCCGCGCCCGGCGCCACCACGGCGTAGTCCGCCTCCACCCCCAAAGACCGCCGCAGGGCGGCCGCTTCGCGCTCGTCCTCTTCGTATACGCGCATCGACGGCGACGGTGCGCCCGGCGCCGCGGCGCGCACGGCGAGCCGCGTCAAGGTCGCCCGGGCGAGCATGCGGTAGGTCGCGCCGAGGTGTGCGCCGCGCCCCGGGTCGGGCCTGGCGTCGGTGAGGAGCGCGCCGCGTCCGTCCGTGGCCAACCCCACGCGCGCGCTCACGCCGGCGAGCCGAGCGATGAGGGCCGCGGAGAACGAAGGGGGGAGGACCACGGCGGCGTCGGGGCACAGCGCCCGCAACACGCGTGTCCGCTCGACGACCCGCCCCAGACGGCCGAGCGGCCGCGTCGCCACCAGCTCGTCGACGCCGTCGACGCCGCGGAACACGCGCGCCACGTAGGACGGCGCCACCACCGCCACGCGCGCCTCCGCCAGCTCGGCCAGCGCACCCAGGCTCATCACCGCGTCGCCCAGCCAGTTGGGCGCGATGAGCGCGATGCTCGCGACGGGTTCGCGCATGCCCGGCGGCGCTCTCAGCCCGCCGCTCCGAACTGGAGGTCGTAGAGGCGCTTGTAGACCCCGCCGTTCTCCAGGAGCTGTCGGTGCGTTCCGCGCTCGCGCAGGCGGCCGTCCTCA
>JAOTVO010000150.1 GCA_029863355.1 Candidatus Krumholzibacteriia bacterium | reverse complement strand
GCGGCGTCCCTGCCGGGCCAGCACGCACGCGGCGGTGAGGCCGTTGTGCCCGCCGCCGATCACGATTACGTCGTATGTCGCGTCGCTCATCGTCGTCACCCCGTCATATCCCGCGCTCGCCGAGCATGGTCTTGGCGCAGAGCTCGCCCGGCGAGCCCATGATGCCGCCGCCCGGGTGCGCGCCCGAGCCGCAGAGCCAGAGGTTCTCGACGGGCGTGCGGTAGCGCGCCCACCCGGCCGCGGGACGCTGAAAGAGCAGCTGCTCGAGGGAGAGCTCGCCCTGGAAGATGTTCCCTTCCGTTAACCCGAACTCCTGTTCCATGTCCCACGGCGTCAGCACCTGCCGGTAGAGGATCGCCTCGCGCAGCCCCGGCATGAACTTTTCGAGCGTGCCCACGACCGCGTCGCCGAAGGCCTCGCGCTTCTCCGGCCAGCGCTCCGGACCCTCCTTGATGTGGTAGGGCGCGTACTGCACGAAGATGGACATCACGTGCTTGCCCGGCGGCGCCAAGCTGGGGTCGACGAGCGAGGGGATGACCACGTTCATGTACGGATGCTTGGAGAAGTCGCCGTACTTGGCGTCGTCGTAGGCGCGCTCGAGATAGTCGATGGACGGCGCGATGGCGATGTCCCCGCGCACGTGGACGCCGTCGCCGGGGCGGCTGGTGAAGTCGGGCAGGCGGTCGAGGGCGAGGTTGACCTTGCCCGAGCTGCCGCGCAGCTTGTAGCGCCGGATGTCGGAAACAAAGTCGTCGGGCAGGTGTGTCTCGCCCACCAGCCCCAGGAAGGTCCGGCGCGGGTCGCAGTTGGAGAGCACGGCGCGCGCGGCGATCTCTTCGCCGCTTTCCAGGACCACACCGTTGGCACGGTGGCCGTTGAGCCTCACGTTCGCCACCGGTGCTTCCGTGCGGATCTCCGCCCCGTACGCGCGCGCCGCCGACGCGATGGCCTCGCTCACGCCACCGGTGCCGCCCTTGGAGAAGCCCCAGGAGCGAAACGCGCCGTCGATCTCACCCATATAATGGTGCAGGAGCACGTAGGCGGTGCCCGGCGAGCGCACGCCGAGGAACGTGCCGATGATGCCGCTCACCGACATCGGCGCCTTGAGCGCGTCGGACTCGAACCACATGGAGAGGAAGTCCACCGCGCTCATGGAGAGGAGCTGCGCGTGCAGGTGGGCGAGGTCCGGCCCCATACCCTTGAAGTGGCGGGCCAGGTCCATGAGACGCAGGAGCTCCGCGGGATTGAGCGACGTCGGGTCCGGCGCGGGCGCATCGATGAGCCGCTTGACAAAGAAGCCCATGCGGCTCATGGCCAGCGCGAACTCGGGGTAGATCTCGGCGTCCTTCTGGCTGAAACGCGAGACTTCGCGGCGCGTCTTGTGTGGGTCGGGCCAGCGCACCAGCCCGGGGCCGTCGAGGTGCGGCGCGAAGGAGCACTCGAGGGGGATGAGCTGGTAGCCATGGCGCGCCAGATCGAGCTCGCGCACGATGTGGGGTCGGAAGAGCGAGACGACGTACGAGCAGACGGAGAACTTGAAGCCGGGGTAGATCTCCTCGGTCACGGCGGCGCCGCCCAAGACGTGCCGGCGCTCTAGGACGAGCACCTTGCGCCCGGCCTTGGCCAGGTAGGCAGCGGCGACGAGTCCGTTGTGCCCGCCGCCGATGATGATGGCGTCGTATCGTTTCATGTTCCCTTACGCGTCGTGTCTGCCCTTCTCCGCGTCAGGTCCTCGCTCGCGCATGGAAGAAGCAATTCGCTCGCTGCGGATGCCACGTCGAAGGGCCGACACGACGCGCTGCATCACTTCCATACGTCGGGCGGAGCGCGACGGAGGTCCGACGTGATTTCACGAGACGCGCGCTCTGGATGCGCCATCGCGCGCGCGAGTGCATGAGCGGAGGGCCTCCATCGCGCTCCGCCCAACCTCTTACTTTCGTTTCCACGGCGGGTCGTAGAACGGCTTTTGCGCCACCGTGGCCGTCACCGTGCGCCGTTCGTACTCCACCGTCACCTCGAAGCGGAGCCGGTTGCCCGGCGTCGCCTCTTCTATCTTGATCGTGGCCAGCGCGAGGTTCTTTTTGAGCAGCGGCGACCACGCCCCGCTCGTCGCCTGCCCGACGAAGCGCCGGTCCTTGTCGTACACCGGACGGCCGTCGCGCCACGGCGCGCTCGCCACTTCCGGGGGCAGGCCGTGCTCGCGGAAGAGCGCTTCCGTCTCGTCCCAATCGATCTCGAGTCCGACGAACGCGCGCCGCGATCCTTCGCGCTTCTCGCGCGCCAGCGCCGCGCTTCCGATGAACGGCTCGCGGTCCAGGTGCACCGCCCAGCCCAGCGCGAGCTCGAAGGGCGAGGACTTGCGCGGGGGGATCATCGCGTGCAGCGCGCTGAAGTAATCCACGCCGTTCAGGATGAACCCCGCCTCGATGCGCGTGACGTCCATCGCGTCCAGTCCGGCTGGTTCGAGGCCGTGGGGCCGGCCGGCCGCGGCGACCGCGTCCCACAACCGCCCCGCTTCCTCGCTGGCAACCCAGATCTCGTAGCCCAGGTCACCCGTGTAGCCGGTGCGCGAGACGATCACGTCCATGCCGTCGATGCGCGCGGGCTTGAGGCGGAAGAAGCGCAGTTTTTCCGTCTCGCCGCCCGTGGCGTCGCTCACTATGGCGCGCGCGCGCGGCCCCTGCACGGAGAGTGCCGCCAGTTGCGTCGTGCTGTCCTCGACGGCGACGTCGTATCCGCGCGCGTGGCGCGCGAACCAGTGCAGGTTAGGCTCGGTGGAAGTGACGCGGAAGTGCGTCTCGTCGAGCCGGGCCACCGTGCCGTCGTCGATCACGTGGCCGTCGTCGTTGCACCAGCAGAGGTAGGCCACCTGCCCCGGCTTGAGCTTGCGCACGTCGCGCACCATGAGGCGGGCGAGGAAATCCCCCGCGCCGCGGCCGCGCACTTCGTACTTGTACAGGGGGGTGACGTCGATCATCCCCGCGGCCTGGCGCAGGGCAAAATACTCGCGCTCGTGGCAGATGTCGTAGGAGCGGACGGCGTGGTAGCCGGCCCAGTCCTTGTAGAAGAGGCTCGTGCAGAGCGCGCTGGTGCGCGTATGGAAAGGCGTCGGAATCGGCATGGGAAACGGACCCCAGGGGTCAGCATAGCCCAGCCCGGCGGCCCCGGACAAGGCCTAAACCCCCTTCAGGAACAGCCACTTAGCCCCAGGGGGGCCGGGCGCGCGAACCGGACATCCCACTCTCTTTTGCCCGTTGACAGCCGCCCCCCTGAACACTAATATTCCAATACCTGAGTAGTTGACCAACTATAGAGGGACTTGCCGATGATCCACTCACCGACGTGCCAGCACGCGCTGCGGGCACTCATCTACCTGGCGCACAAGAACTCGCCGCGGCCGGTGCTCGTGCGCGAGATCGCCGACGCGGCCGACGTACCCAGGCAGTCGCTCGCGAAGATCCTCCACGGACTGCGCAACAAGGGCCTCGTGAAGTCCACGAAGGGGCCGGGCGGGGGTTACCAGCTCGCGCGGCCCGGCAACGAGATGACCGTCATGCAGGTCATCGAGGCCCTGGACGGTCCGATCGACCTGAGCAAGCACTGCATCCTCGGCCTCGACCGGTGCACCGATGACGCGGGATGCGCGCTGCACGCGTACTGGAAGGGGTTCCGCGAGCAGTACGCCTCGACCATCGCGATGATGACGCTCGAGCAGGCGGCCGTCTCGCTGGAGCGCAAGCGGATGGCGCGGGTCGCGTAGCCGCGCGGCGGCGCGTGGACCAACGGGCAGGCGAGGTGACATGGGAACGTTCCGGAACATCCTGGTCTACACGTCCGGTGACGCGGCCGACGACGCGGCGCTCGTGCAAGCGGCGTCCGTCGCGCGTCGCACGGGCGGTCGCCTGCGCCTGATCGACGTCCTCTCGGAGCTGCCCCACGAGCTCTATCGCCTGTTCGGGTCGATGGGCGCCCACGACGTGCGCGAGCTCGCCGCGCAGAACCGGCGCGACGCGCTCGAGCGCATGGCCGTGCCTCTGCGCAGCGAGGGACTCAAGATAACGACGACGGTACGCTGGGGGCGCCCGTTTCTGGAAGTGGTGCGCGCGGTGGTCGCCGACGGTCACGATCTCGTCGTGGCCGCGACGGACAGCCTGCGCCCCGGCCTCGACTATACGACGCACCGGACGGTCCGCGTGTGCCCCGTTCCGGTCTGGGCCGCGCGGGCGCCGCTGAGCGCCACCAGCCCGAAGATCCTCGCCGCCGTGGACGCCACCCTGCACCAGCGGCGGCGCAACGTGTTCGACACCCGGGTGCTGGCCGAGGCGAAAGCGCTGGCCGAGCTTCTGGAGGGAGAGCTGCACGTGGTGCATGCCTGGCACGTGGTCGACGCGGCGGGTCTCCATCTGCCCTCCGCGGTTCCGGTGGAGCGCGTGCGCGAGTACGGTCGCGGCTCGCGCGATCGCCACGCCAAGTGGCTCACCGAGCTCATGGCCGACGTCGGCGTGAGCCTCCCGCCCGACCACGTGCACCTGATCGAGGGCGCGGCCGACGTGGCAGTCACCCGCACGGCCTACGACATCGGGGCCGAGCTCATCGTGATGGGCACGGTGCGAACGGCGGGCGAGGGCGGTTTCTTCGTGGGACAAGTCGCCGAGGGCATCCTGGAGCGCCTGGTGGTGTCGCTGTTCGCGGTCAAGCCGGACGGCTTCGTCACGCCCGTACAGGTCCCACCGCACGAAGGAACGCTGGCCGTCGGAGAGTGAGCCGCACAGGCAGGAGGTGGAGACGGTATGCTGGCATTCAAGATCATCGTGGTGCCCACGGACTTCTCGGATCACTCGCTGCGCGCGCTTCCCTACGCGGTGAGTCTGGCCGAGAAGTTCAACGCCCGGCTCAAGGTCATATTCGTGAGCGAACCCGCGCTGCAGGTGGCCGACGTGGCCTGGGTGGGTATCGACGAGCGCTCGATGAGCCAGGAGCACCTGGAGGAGGCGCGGCGCAACCTGGAGCGCATCGCACTGGAGCAGGTGCCGACCGACGTCCAGGTCGACGCCGAAGTGCTCACGGGGGACGCCGTCGAAGCGGTGATCTCGTATGCGCGCGACGTCAACGCCGACCTGGTCGTGATGGCAACGCACGGCCGCGGCGGGCTTTCGCACATGCTCATGGGCAGCGTGGCCGAGCAGATCGTGCGCAAGGCGCCCTGTCCGGTGTTGACGCTCAAGCAGCCGATGGCCGTGTCGGCGGGCGACGACTCGGACTGACCGCCGCGCGCGTGTTCTCGACCTCGCGCTTGACGCACGCGGTGCGCGGTGTTAGTTTAGCCGTGCCGGCCGCGCGCCTTTTTTTTGGGTTCGCCACTTAGCAAATCCTAACTCATGCCCCGAGCAGGAGTACCACGCATGAAGCCGCTCACTTCGAACATGGAGATGTACCTCAAGACGATCCTCGAGATCGATCACGCGGGCGACGCGCCGCGCATCAAGGCCATCGCCGGTCGCCTGGGCGTGACCATGCCCTCGGTGAGCGGCGCCATCGACACGCTGCAGCGCCGGGGGCTCGTGCGGCACGATCGCTACGGCGACGTTCGGCTCACCGTCAGGGGCCGCCGGCTGGCCAGCGAGGTGAAGGACCGCAACGAGCTGCTCTACCGCTTCCTGCTCGACGTTCTCCAGCTGCCCGAGGCGACGGCATCCCGGGACGCCTGCGTGCTCGAGCACGTCGTCAGCCCCAAGACGCTGGCGCGCCTGTCCGCGTTCCTCGAATACACGAGCGGAGGCGAGGGCGGCGTGAGCGGAGCGCTCGCTCATTTCTCCGAGTGGCTGCAAGGCCGGAAGGGCGAATCCGGCGACGAGGAGGGCGGCTTGCCCAGCGCCTGAACTACGCGCCCCGGGCTAACCCAGTGTCACCATTATCGCGCCCGCGACGGCGGCGGCGATGGCGAGCGCACGCAGCCAGGTGATGCGCTCGCTGAGGAACGCGGCGGCGAAGATCAGCACGAAGATCGCGTTGGTCTGGTTGAGCGCCGCTGCGATCGACGCCTGCGTGAGCTTGAAGCCGCCCAGCCAGACCATCATGGCCATATAGCCTCCGATCACCGAACCCGCCAGGGTCACCGGCCGCATGCCGCCGGCGACGAGCGAGCCGACGATACGCCCGCGCCGCGGGTGGAAACCCAGATAGACGAGCAGCGCCAGCACGCCCGCCGCCAGACGGATCTCCACCGCCCACAGGAGGGGCGAGGTTGCAAGCACCGGCTTGACCATCACCACGCCGATCGCCATGACCAGCTCCGCCATCACGCCCAGGGCGATGCCGATCAGCAAGCGCTTGCGCTCCACGGGCACCGCCCCTGCGCGCGTGCGCGTGGTCTCCGCCACTGCCAGGACGATCAGGCCCGCGCCGGCGAGCTGCATCGCGCCCAGCCGCTCCCCGAGAAACGCCAACGAGAGCGCGATGATGAAGGGGCTGTACAAGCAGCTAACGAGCGCCGAACGCGCCGCGCCGATCATGTTGAGGCTCTGGAAGAGGAGCGTAT
>JAOTVO010000149.1 GCA_029863355.1 Candidatus Krumholzibacteriia bacterium | reverse complement strand
TCGCGGTCGCGGGGGTTGGCCTCATAATCGACGTAGAAGTACTGGCGCAGCGTGGTCTTGTACGACGCGCTCATCTGCAGCGTGTTCGTGAAGCGGTGCCGGAGCCCGATGTCGAAGTTCTTCGTTTCTTCGTCGTAGCTGGAGATGGACTGCGGCCCCAGGTCGCGCAGCGTCTGACGGTTCTCCATGTTGAGCTTCAGCTCCGAGCCCCAGCGCGCCGAATAGGTCATCGACGCGTCCATGACGTCGGTGACGGTGCGGCTGAACCGGGTCTTGGTAACGGCGAAGTCGTTGGCCTGTTCCGATCGCGTCGCACCCATCTTGATGGCGAACCCCCGGATGGGACGGGTGTCGAGCCGCAGGTCGTAGGATCGCGTGGTGGCGACCTCGCGCTCCTCGAAGACGTTCTCCTCGCCCACCTGCTGGGCCCCCAGCGAGCCACGCGCCTGGTCGGTGTAGCGGCGCACGGCGGTGTGGTCGATGTAGTCGAAGGCGACGGTGAGGCTGTCGGAGACCCGCGCGCGCACCGAGGTGGAGAGCGAGTCCTCCGTTCCGCCCAGGCCGCCGTAGGAGGCCAGGCCCGTCCGCGACGTCTCGTCGTTGCGCTTGTACGCGCCGCGCACGCCCGTGCTGAGGAGGCCGTCGAAGAAGCGGTAGCTCGCGCCGCCGTTCACGCTGGCCAGCTGGGAGGCGTCCGATTTGAACGTCTTCTCGCTGTCGACCAGCGAGCCCGTGCCGCGCACGTCGTAGCGCAGGTTGCCGCGCAGGCGGTTGTAGCCCACCGACCCCAAGATCGACTGGTTGTTGAGCACGAACTCCTGCAGCCCGCCCGTGACCGCGATCACCTGGCTGTAGCGACGATCGTCGGTGTAGGCGAGATTGGCCGTGAATCCGGGGATGAAAACGTGCATCAAGCTCCCGTTGAGAAACTTGTTGTTCTCTTCGCGCTCGATCTGCCGGAACACCCTCTTCTCCACGCGCAGCGTGCCGATGAGATTCGTCCCCCAATACGATCTAGTCTGAGAGTTCAGCTCGTTTGTCATCTGCATCGAGCTCACGTCACCCCGAATGCGGCCCAGGTACGCCGGCGCGAACACGATTGCCGGGGTGCGCACCGAGTCCACCGCCACGCCCGGCAGGCTGACCCCCTGCCCCCGCGCATCCGGCACGCGGGTTAGAGGGAGAACCACCGCTGCCCATAACACGATGCCGAACCTCGGCATCGCACGGATGCGCAGGGAACAGGAGGTCACACTTTGCCTTCGATACGCGCAATGGTCCGGGTCAGTTCGGCGAAAGACTCCTTGTCCAGTTGCTCGGGGCGCTTGCCGAGGTCGATTCCGGTTGCCGCATGGACCTCCGCCAGCGCCTCGCCTTCGAGCCCAAACGCCGCCTTGAGCGTGTTGTGGATCGTCTTGCGCCGCTGCTGGAACAGGCCCTTGACCAGTGCGACGAAAGCATCCAACTCGCCCTCCGCGAGCAGCGGGGGCTCAGCCCGCTCGAAGCTCACCACCACCGACGACACCCGGGGCCGCGGGAAAAAAGACCCCGGCGCCACGCGCAGCGCCAACCGCGTCCTGTAGAGCGCCTGCAGCACCACGCTGGTGATGCCGTAAACCCGACTCCCGGGAGCCGAGACGATGCGCTCGCCCACTTCCCGCTGCACCATGATGGACGCGCGGTCGATCGCTGCGTGCTCGCCGACCAGGAAGTCGAAGAGCACGTCGCGGGTGTGATGGTAGGGAATGTTCCCCACCAGAGCGCAGCGCTCCAGACCTCGCTCGGCCAGGAGCCCGCGCAGCCGCACACCCGTGAAGTCGGCCGCGATGATCTCCACGTCGCCGGCGGCGATCTCCTCGGCAAAGGTCTCGCGCAGCGTCGCGGCCAGCGCGGTGTCCAGCTCGATGGCCACGAGGCGCAGGCCCCGCGACGCCAGCGCCCGGGTCAGAATTCCCCTCCCCGGGCCGAGTTCGACGGCCACGTCACCGGGTCCCAGCCCGGTGGACGCGGCGATGCGTTCGGCGATCGCCGGGTCGTAGAGGAAGTTCTGCCCAAGATGCTTCTTGGGTCGGCCGAGTTTTCGCTTCAACGGCTGCGTTCGTTATGTGACCACACGAACCGACGGGGTCCGGTCAGGGGATGCGTGGTGGTCGGCCAGTAGCAGAGATGCGGTGGGATCCTCCCGGTGCAGAAACACCCAGATGCCTGAACGTCCGTATTATAGCCCCTTTGTGGGCCGCCGTCAAGCAACCGGGCCGGACGATACTCTGGAGACGGTCCGATCCGTTTCTGGTATAATGCCCCGAGCGCCGGGCTCCAGACCGCCCGCATCGCGCGGGCGCGGACGGCCAGATCGCGGCCAGCCGCCGGCGCGGCCGAGAAACCGTGCACGACCCGTGCCGGAACGGGCGCGGGCGACCATCCCGGGAGGCGTTTTCATGAGTGCGAACCGGATCGCCGTCGCCGCGGCCCTGGCGGCCTTGGCGGTGATGGCGAACGCGACCCTGGCCGAGGTGCAGTGGGCGGAGGACCCGTGGGAGTCCATCCTCGAGCGCGCCAAGTCGGAGCGCAAGCACGTCTATGTGGACTTCTATGCGACGTGGTGCGGACCCTGCAAGCAGATGGAGAAGGTCACCTACCCCGACGAGGCCGTCTCCCGCTTTCTGGGCGGGATGATCCCCGTCAAGTACGACGCGGAAACCGGCGCGGGCGAAGTGCTGGCCGAGAAGTACCGTGTGGTCGCCTATCCCACCCTCATCATCTTCGATCCCGGCGGCGAGGAGATCGACCGCCACGTCGGCTACCTCGAGCCCGAACCCTTCGTGGAGAAGTTCCAGGGTTACATCGACGGCATCGGCACCGTCAGCTACTACAAAGAGAAGCTCGCGGAGAATCCCGACGATATCGAGACGCTCTACACGCTGGGCATGAAGCACGTGGACGCGGTGCGCGCCGAGGAGGCCCAGGCCTGCCTGGCGCGGGTCATGGAGCTCGACCCCGACGACGCGCAGGGCCGTTTCGCCGGCATCACCTACGCCCTGGGCGAGGTGATGTACACCACCGACCGCTACGCCGACGCCAAGCGCTACTTCGAGGCGCTGATCGCCCGCTACCCCGATTCGGAGGCATACGAAAGCGGCCTGCGCCGGCTCGCGGCCACCGAGTACAAGTTGCAGAACGCGGACGCGGCCGTGGCCGCCTACCGCAAGGTGGTCGAGCGCCATCCCGACGACCCGCTCGTGCTCAACGGCTTCGCGTGGTTCTGCGCGCAGCGCGGGATCGGACTCGACGAGGCCCTCGCGGTCGCGCTGAAGGCGGCCGATCTCTCCGGTCGCGACGCGGGCATCCTCGACACGCTGGCCGAGGTGTACTACGCGCGCGGGGAGTACGACCAGGCGATCGAGGTGGGCAAGGAGGCGCTGGAGAAGGATCCCGAGGACACGTACTTCAAGAACCAGGTGGAGAAGTTCCGCAAGGCCAAGGCGGACGCGGACGCGCAGGCGCGCCGCTAGCGCGACGCCGCGCCCGGCCCGGGTCTAGGCGGCCCTCACGCGCGCCTTGTCCAGCAGCGCCGGCAGCTTGTCCAGGTAGGTGTCGAGCGGGAATCCGAACGCGGACGTGAACTCCGAGGTGGCGCACACGTTGTCCTCGGCGAGCATGATCAGCTCGTCCACGGTCAACGGGAAGTTGCGGAAACGCTGCAGCATCGCCACCACCGGCTTCATCACCCGCGCCGATACCTTGACCGTGTTCGGCCACACCTCGCAGTGGCGCGCCACGCGCGTCACCAGGTCGACGAAGGCCACGCGCTCCGGTCCCCCCACTTCGAAGATCCTGCCCTGCGCCTCGGGCATGGTGAGCGACATCGCCACCGCCCGCACCACGTTGTGCACCGAGACCGGTTGCAGGAGCGCCGTCCCCCCGTCGACGAGCGGGACCACCGCCTTGTGCACCAGGTCGATCATCAGCGGGTGGAACTCGTCGTCCGGGCCGAACACCACCGAGGGGCGGAAGATCGTCCAGCGCATTCCTGAGCGGCGCACGATGCCCTCGGCTTCCCACTTGGTCCGGTGATAGCGGGACGGCGCGCCCTCGCGCGTGCCCAGTCCGCTCATGTAGACGACGCGCGGCACGCGCGAGCGCGCGGCCGCATCGACGATGGCGTAGGTCGCCTCCGTGTGCATGGCCTCGTAGGTCGTGCCCTGCTCCGGGCGCTCCTGGCGGATCCCCACCAGGTGGACGACCGCGTCGCAGCCGTCCACCGCGCGCAGGCACGCGTGGGTGTCGAGGACGTCGCCCGCGATCACCTCCGCGCCGTCTCTCGCGTCCACCTTGTACAGGCTGGAGCGTCGCACGAGCAGGCGCACGTCGTGCCCCTGCGCGCGCAGCTCGGCGTGCAGCGCCGTCCCCAGAAAACCCGTTCCCCCGGTCAGCAGTACCTTCATGTTGGTTCCTCGCTAGCTCTCTTCCTCGACGGTCCGCACACCGCACACCGGACAACTGCCCAGATCCGCAGAATAGTAGACGCGGCAGTCGTCGCATTGCAGCCCATCCTCCGACGCGCTGGATAGCACCGCATAAGCGTCTTCCTTTTCCTCGCCGGGCACGTAGAGCTCGGTGACGTCGTCGTCCGCCTCGACTGCGAGCGACGTGAGCCCCTGCTCGTTCAAGTAGAAACGCCGCTCTTCTATGGGCACGGAACCCGAGTAGAACCCCACCAGCTCCCACGCCCCCTCGTCCTCGAGATCGCCGTGCACCGAGCAGATCATCGTGTCGAAGACCGTCTGCACGCACTCCCCGCACACGGTGTCGCCACAGATCGCGCAACTGCCCATGATGTCACCATCTTGGTGCTCACATTCCATGTCCGTCCTCCGTGGAATGTACTACGACCGGTACATACGAATGTCGTACTTTGCGCCAAGCGTTTTTGCCAGCTCGCGGCACTGCTCCACGTCGAAACGGGGAACGGCAACGAACTCGCAGACCGTCTCCAGGCCCGCGCGCACCGCTTCACGCACGAACTCGCACGCGGCTTCGAAACGCGCGTCCCGCCCCCAACCCGACGCCGCGCGCTCGGCCGCCGCGGGCGCCGTTCCGTACATCAAAACCACGACTTCGTCGATCACTCCGGCCAGCTCCGCCGCGACGTCGCGTCCGGCGATGGCGCTTCCCTGCCCCGCCGTATCCAGCCGGACGCGCCAGCCCCGCTCCTTGCCCGCGCGCGCGGCTGCCACGACGCGCCCCACGTCGGCGAGTGGTTCGCCCGGACCGCACATCACCAGCTCGTCGACGCCGTCGATTCCCTGGAGCTCCCCCGGATCGGCCGAAGCGACATGAATATAGACGCTGCCCCCGATCTTGTAAACGGGCCGCGGCCACGCCCCCGGCTCCACCCCCATCGCGCGGCAGAAGTTCACCGTCGTCACGCGGGCGATATCCCCGAGCGTCGTCCGGTTGGCCTCCGCCACGGCCTGCGCGACCAGCGTCACGTAGCCCGGTTCGTTGCGGTTGCCTCGGTAGGGGTGGGGTGTGAGGTAGGGACTGTCCGTCTCCAGCACGATGCGCTCGAGGGGGAGCGCCTCCAGCGTGCGGCGCAGGTTCGCGTTGGAGAACGTCGCCACGCCGCCGATGCCGAGGTGGAAGCCCAGGTCGATCACTCGCCGGGCCGCGTCCTCGTCTCCGGAGAAGGCGTGAAAGATCCCGCGGTGCGCAGGCCCCTCTTCGCGCAGCACTTCCAGTACTTCCTCGAACGCGTCGCGGCAGTGAATGACGACGGGCTTGGCCGTCTCCCGGGCCAGGCGCAGCATGCGGCGGAAGACCTCCCGTTGCGTGTCGCGCGGGGAGTGATCGCGGTAGAAGTCGAGGCCGATCTCGCCCACGCCCACGATGCGCGGATGCGCCAGCAGCCGGCGCAGCTCTGTCTCGTGCGCGTCGCTGTGCGTGGAGGCATCGTGCGGGTGCGTCCCCACCACGCCGAAGAAGAACGGAAAGCGCTCGACGAACCCGGCCGTCGCCCGCGCCGACACCTCGTCGTAGCCGATGTTCATGAACGCGGTCACGCCCTCTCGGACGGCGCGCGCGACGGTGTCTTCGAAGTCGTCCTCGAAGTGCGGGAGATCGAGATGGCAATGGGAGTCAATCATTCTCTACTCGGAGCGCGGGTGGGCGTGGGCAGTCCTCCATGCCGGATCCTCGCGCGCGTATGGAAAATTCTGTTCGCTTGCTGCGGACGGCGTGTCGGACTGCCCGCGCCCACCCGCAACCCTCACTTCTAAACCGGCGCCTCCAGCTTCGGAAACAGCACCTCCGGCGCGCCCACGCGGCGCCACGCCGCCTCGCCCGGGGCCGCCGCCTCGTCCAGTCGGATGGCCGCGAAGTCCGCGGGCAGCTCCAGCTGCTCGCGCATCTGCCGCGCCTTTTCCGGCATGAACGGCTGGCACAGGATCGAGCAGAGGCGCAGCACCTCGAGCAGCACGCGCAGCGTGACGTCGAGGGCCTCGTCGTCGCCCGCCTTGGCCTGTGCCCACGGCTTGCGC
>JAOTVO010000148.1 GCA_029863355.1 Candidatus Krumholzibacteriia bacterium | reverse complement strand
GGCCGCCTACGCGCGCTTCATGGGCAAGCGGCTGCCGACCGAGGCCGAGTGGGAGAAGGCGGCGCGCGGCGTCGACGGCCGCCGCTTCCCCTGGGGCGACGAATGGGACCCCACGCGCGCCAATAACGGCGAGCGCCTGCTGCCGGTCATGAGCTTCCCCGACGGTGTGAGCCCGTACGGGTGCTTCGACATGGCGGGCAACGCGGCCGAGTGGGTCGACGCCGTGCACGAGGCGTACCCCCGCGACGAGGGCGAGATCCCGCCCCCGGAGATCCCCGATCGCAAGGAAGGATTCCAGTCGGACAAGCGGGTCTATCGCGGCGGATCGTGGAATACGTTCGCCAAGTACCTGCGCAGCGCCAACCGCGAGGCGACGGGCGACGGCAAGCGGTGGGTCTACGTCGGATTCCGGTGCGCCGCGGATCCCCCGTGGCGTGAGCCCGGCGCCGGGCCCACCGGGGATTGAATGGGCCGAGGCTGTCCCCCACCGCACACGTCACGCCCCGTGTGACCCGCCAGGGACATCCGGCCGGGCGCCGCCGGTGGCGCCGCGACTCGATCCACTTGCACAACTGCCCTCATGGCAACAGCTTACGCCTGCGCCTCCCGCTGGGCCCGGCGGCGGCACGCGCGTTGCGATTGCCGGGGGCAGGACGGCGCCGGCCCGTGACCTCCGGCGGCTTCCACGAGGCACTCAATCGACTATCGGAGAGACATGCATCGCATCAGTGGAAAGGGGTGGGCCATGAAACGGACCTACACACTGCTTCCCGCGGCGCTCTTGGCGCTCGTGCTCGTGTGGACGGGCTGCCAGTCGACGGCCGACGTGCCGTCGGTGGGAGACGAACTGCTCACGCGCGAGCAGGTCGTCGACTTCGACGACGAGTACGGCGGGTTCAACTTCGGTGACGAATCGCCGGCCTTTGCCGATCCGTACCTGGCGACGACGTACGGCCCCGAGGCCGACGTCGCGTACATCGATCCCATGGAGGACGATCCCGCGGTGACGCGCGCGCGCCTGCGCGAGCGGGAGCTACAGCGCGCCCACCGGTACCTCATGATCACGTGGGGGAGCCTGCGCGCGGACAGCACCATCAACTTCGTCACCGACTGGAGCGGTTCGTTGAGCGTCGAGAACGGCGTCGTGCTGCTCAAGCGCACCATCGCCTTCGACGCGCGCGACGAGATCCTGCCCCGCACCTCGCGCGATCTTCTCGAGTGGGTCTCGTACACGCGGCCGCACTTCGACGGCATCGTGGTGGCGCTGCACAAGCTCGCCCACAAGGACACCATGCCGGACGACAACGGCTTTGCCCGCGGCGATACCGCGCACGCGCCGCTCCAGGTGACCTTCGCGACCGAACCGCTGACCGTTACCTTCACCGAGGACGAGCTCGCTAATCTGCACCGCGTGATTCGTGTCGACGACCACGGCAACGCCGTCGCCTTCAACACGGTCGCCGTCATGCCACAACCCTGCCCCAGCGGCTTCCTCGCGGGCCAGTGGCGCGACGTGGAAGACCGCCCGGGCGGCGCCTTCAGGGGCAAGTGGATCAGCCACAACGGCCTCCACATGGGATACCTCAGGGGCGTGTATGGACCCAATTCCCGTGGAGAGAAGGTGTTCTTCGGCAAGTGGATCAACCACGGTGGCCAGTTCTATGGCTTGCTCAAGGGGCGCTACGGCGCCTTCGGCGACCGCCCGGGCGGATGGTTCGAGGGCGTGTGGTTCAATCGCGCTCGGCACGCGATGGGCGGACTGAAGGGCGAGTGGCGCGTCGGTGACGACATTACCACCGTCGACAACGCGTCACGCGGCGGCTACTTCAGGGGCGTGTGGGCGCAGCGCTGCCCCACGACCGACTTGCGCTGAGCCAAGACCCTACCAGCGGGCGCCCCGCCATGGCGGGGGAAGCCCCACGAGCGAAGCCCCCGCGGTCCCGTTCGGGATCGCGGGGGCTCTGCGTTGCCGGGGCAGGCACGGCATGCACCACCGGCTGCGGCCGAATCGACAGCGCCTGCAGATCTCGCAGCCGGTTCGTGTTGCGCGGCTCCTTTGCGTCCCGGCGGTACTTGAGACCCAACCCCACCACGAGGAGCGCGCTCGCAACGATCAAACCGGCGAGGATCGACCGGCCGACGACGCGCGGCAACGCCAGCAGCGCCGCGGCCACGGCGAGCGAAAGCGGCGCCGCGGCGAAGTACGTGTACCTCAGCTCCATCCATCCCTCGGGAATTCCCACCAGGCAGAACGGGAGCAGGGCGAGCGGCAGCCACAGGCACGCGAAGCGGACTGGCTCGCTTGCGCGGCCACGGCGAGCGGCCATCAGCGCGAAGGCGGCCGCCCCGATCGCGCCGTGCGCCACGCTCGACACGACTCGGAGGAGCGCGCCGTGCTCACCCCACAGACTCGCAAGCGCCCGCGGCTGGAACGGAACGAGCATGAAGCCGACGTATCGCAAGAGGTAGATCGGCGCGTGAAAGAGGCGCGGCCAGGTCGGGCGGGATGCCTCGTTGGCGCCTGCGATGGCCCAGCGCGGAGCGATCCACATCGCCGCGGCGACGAGGGCCAGCGCGAGCACGACGGCCCGCGTTTTGCGCCTCCTCGCCAGCAGGAGGATCAACAGCGGCGCGACCAGACTGGATTCGTGCAACGAGGGACCGACCCAAAGCGCGGCCAGGATGGCGGTCCAGGCGAGACGTCTCCGCCACGACCCCAGGGCACGATCGCCCTCGACCCACAGGACGGCTCGGAGCGCCATCCCGGCCAACAGGACGGAAGCCAGCGGTCCGCTGGTGCAGGCCCACATGACCTGCTTCCCGTAGTGCGCGTATCCCACCAGGAAGAGACCGGAGGCCGTATCGGCCAGGCGCGGCGGCGCGCCCTGGGCGAGAAACAGCGAACGCAGCACCAGCGAGATGCCGAGGTGGAGACCGTAGTTGAACGCCAAGTAGGCCCCCGGATGCAGCCCGAACAGCACGTACTCGAGGTAGAAGAGCGCCGTCGCCCCCGGTCGGTGGAAGGTGAACGCGTCGGATCGCCCGAGCAGGCTGCCGGATCCACCATGCTCGCGCACGTGGGCGAGGAAAGCGAAGTCGTCGTCACGGAAGCCGATTCCCAACGCGGGCGCGAAGACGATCAACGACAGCGCCACGAAGACGAGGTAGCCCCGACGCGACGACGCCGACCGCCCGCCGGCGCTGTCCCGGTCCCGCAGCGAGCCTCCCTCATCGGCTCCGGGCACGGATCAGCTCCTCGAAGAACGCCACGTATCGAGGACCCAGCACGCCCTCGGAGAACCGGCTCTCCACCAGCGCCCGCGCCCGCGCGCCCATCGCCCGGCGCCGCTCGGGCTCGCCCAGGAGCGCGCCCACCGCGCGCGCCATGCCGTCGATGTCGTCGCATACGACGCCGAGTCCTTCGCCCGCGATGAGCCCGTCGACGTCGTTGAACGACACCACAGGGACGCCGTGACTCCACGCTTCCAGATACGCGTTGGGAAAGCCTTCCACGCGGGACGTGTTGACCAGCAGCGCGGCACCCCGTAACAAGCGCAGCGTCTCCGGGTGCGGAAGCCAGCCGGTGAGCTCCAGGTTGGGAACGCCCGTGGCCGATCCGGTCACGCCCCGGGCGAAGCCGGGCTCCGTGCCGATGGGACCGCCGACCAGGCAGAAGCGCGCCGCCGGCGTCCGTCTTGCCAGCTCGATGAAGAGCTCGGGGCGCTTGACGGCCCGCAGCCCGCCCATCCACAACACGGGTCCGTCGCCCACCTGGTTCGCGGCGTGCGCGCGCGGCACGCCGGTGGCGATCGTTCGCACCGGGCAGCGCAAGGTCCGGCGCGCGGCTGTCTCCTGCCCGCTGTTCTGCGCCACCACGCCGTGGGCCAGGCGCAGGCCCGCCCAGTAGAGCGCGCGGTCCCGCAGCCCGTGCATGCGAACCGATCGCCAGGAGAAATCCGTGTCGCTGCCGGCTCCGTAGACGAACACGCGGTGGCGGCGGCGGCAGAACATGGCGGTCACGCCGGTGATCATGCCGGCACAGTGCTGGTGGTATACGTCGGCGTCCGCCGCCTCGAGGGCACCCAGGATACCGGAGAGGCGCGGGTGGAAGAAGCGCAGCCCGGGCAGACCGACGTCGCGGTGGAAGGCGTTGTGCGCCGGGAAGGGCAGGGTCAGTCCGTCGCGCAGGTTCGCAACCACGAGCGAGACCTCCACGCCGCTCGCCGCGAGCGCGCCCGCGAGGAAGGCGGCCTGCACCTCCGCCCCGCTGTATGCCGCTCGCGGGTCGGGGTCGAAATACGAGGCCAGGCTGAGCGAGACGACGCAGACCTTCATCCGCGCGGCCCCCCGCGCTCGACCATAAACATCGGCATCGCATGATCTTAGCACACGCGCCCGTGCGCCGCCACAAGCAGGGCCTGCCGCCCCCGGGCCGCGCTGAGGGCGTGACGCCGGTGCGGCGGAACGGTATAATCCTCTTTCTTCCCGTGCGACGTTGAATGAAGAAGGCTCTCCACACCCTCACCTACACACTGGGCGTCGACCGGCTGTTCGCGCACGTCAACCGCCACCGGCCCGTCGTCCTGGCCTTCCATGGCGTGACGCGCGAGCCGTCCGGGCGGATTTACAACCACGAGGGCAAGCACCTCTACCAACCGATCTTCGAGCGCCTCGCCGCGCACCTGGCCGGGCGCCACCATCCCGTGCCGCTCTCGCGCGTAGTCGGCTGGCTGGAGGGAAAGGCGGATCTCCCTCCGCGGGCGGTGGCCGTGACCTTCGACGACGGGTATCGCAACGTGCTCACCTGCGCCGGGCCCGTGCTGAGGGCGCACGGCATTCCCGCCACCGTCTACGTGGTGACCGACTTCGTCTTCGACGGCCGCATGTTGTGGACGGACCGTCTCGTCGCCGCGCTGGGCATGACCGAGCGCCAATCCATAACGGTGGATGCGCCTTCGGGGCCGCTGCATCTCCCGCTCGCGGACACTACGGCTCGCATCGAGGCTGACCGCAGGATTCGCGCGTTGTGCAAGTCGCTCGCCGACGAGGCGCGCGTAGCGCTGCTAGACGACGTGCACGAACGCCTCGGCGTCGGCGACGACGCCGTCGCCACCGCCTGGGAGGACCACCAGCCGCTTCGGCCCGAAGAGCTGCGCGCGCTGCCGGAACTGGGCATCGACGTGGGGTCGCACACGGCCAGCCACGCGATCCTCTCGCGCTGCGCTCCGCGGGCGATCGACCGCGAGCTGCAGGAGTCGAAGCAGACGATCGAGGCGGCTTGCGGATGCCCGTGCGCGCACTTCGGCTACCCCAACGGGGCGCCCGGCGACTTCGACCAGACGACGCGCGAACGGGTCATCGCGGCGGGCTACCGCTCGGCGACAACCACCGTCAGGGAGCGGGTCGCGAGCGGGGCCGACCGCTACACGATCCCGCGCTACATTCTTACCCACAACGCCGTCACCGTATCCGAGTTCTCCGCGGAGCTCAGTGGTTACCCGACGCTGCTGCGCACGCTGCGCCACCGCGCCGGGCAGTGAATCGAAAAGGAGAAGACATGACCGAGGCCGAGTTGCCCCTGGTCCCCTACGCGCGCGACGCCCACGAGCCCGCGTTGATTCGCTTCCTCGGCGAAGCGTTCGACGCCGGCAAGGTGGAGAGCCGCCGGCGCGTCCTGGACTGGATCCATGAGGGTATGCCGGAGCGGGACCGCGCCCCGCTGCGCTACGTCATCGCGGACGGGGACCGCCTGGCGGCGAGCATGGGTCATCTTCCCGCCGACTTCCTGGTCAGGGGGCGTACCGTGGCGGCGCGCTTTACCCACGACCTGCTCGTCGACCCGCGCTACCGGGGGCAAGGGCTGGCCAAGCGCATCGTCGAGCACGCGCTGCGGCTGGGCGACTTTTTGCCGGGGGGGATGTGGATGACCGAGCCCTGCTACAAGATCCATCTCGCGTCTGGCTTCGCCGACATGAAGCCCCTCGTCACCCAGACGCTCGTCCTCGACCCGCGCGCGTTCGCGGCGCGCAAGGGGTTCTCGGGCGCGCACGCCTGGACCGCGCGGGCGGCGCTGGCCGTGGTGCGCGCGCGCTCTCTCCGCGCCGCGGCGGCGGAGAATCGCGCGGCGGGCGCTTCAGTGCGTGCGCTCGACGCGTTCGATCCGGGTATGGACGGGTCCTGGCGGAAGCTCCTGGGGGGCTACGGGGTGGCGCGCATCCGGAATGCGGCGTACCTGAACTGGAAGTACTGCAGGCACCCGAACCTGGCCTACCGCGCGCTCGTCGCCGAGGGCGACCGCGGGGTGGCCGGCTACCTCGTGTGGCGCCCCCCCACCGCGAGCGACCCGGACCGGCGCGCCCTGGTCACGGACTTCCTCGTCGCCAACTGCGACGCCTCCACGCTCCGGCGCCTGCTCGCGCGGGCCGTGGCGGACGCGAACGAATCGCAGGCGGCCGTGCTCTCCATGCTGACCACGCAGCCGTGGGCCATGCGCCTCCTGCGCTCTTCGGGGTTTTTCCCCCGCGACGAACGCCACAGGTGGGTGGTGGGTGGATGGCGGGACGTGATTCCCGAGGCGTGGCGCCGGGACCACTCCGCCTGGCACCTGTGCATGGGCGACTCCGACGGCGATCTC
>JAOTVO010000147.1 GCA_029863355.1 Candidatus Krumholzibacteriia bacterium | reverse complement strand
GGTGGTGGTCTGGTGGGCGGACGGGAACCTTGCGGGCACGAGGGTGGAGGATCTGGCGCGGCACATCGACGTGCTCCCGACGATGGCCGAGTGGCTGGGGACCGCCGCCCCCGCGCAGGCGATGGGGAGCAGCCTGACGCCCCTGATGACGGGGGTGGAGACGCCGGTCAGAGAGAGCGTTGCCGAGGGCGATTTCTGCGCGGCCCTCGTCTACGATGGCTGGAAGATCCTGCGCGTCGATTCTTCCGGGGTCGACCACCTCTACGATCTGCGCGCCGACCCGGGCGAGACCGACGACCTCGCCGGGAGCGAGACGGCGCGCCTGGAGGACATGCGGCGACGCCTGGACGCCTATTTTGCCATGGTCGAGGAGCGGGGCGGGGCGGAGCGTCGTGCCACCTCGGAAACGCTTCGCCAACTCAAGGCACTGGGGTACGTGAATTAGGGGAGCCGGCGGTCGCGCTGGGCGTTGACAAGACGCCCTCCGACCTGCTACAATATGGTCCGTCATTGGAGGTCCACGCCCTGGACGATTGTTAACAAGTCTGCGTTTGACAACGTGTGAAATCGTGGCCCGCCGGGCTCGGGTCCGGTCGGGCGGCTTGTTGACGGTGTTCCGGGGGTGGCGTTCGCCGCGAGCGGTTGAACCCTTACCCGCAGCGGCATTTTTGTTGCCCCCGGCCGGCGAGCGTGGGCTCGCGGCCGACCGATGAAGCAGCACGTGGGACTCCAGGCCGACTCTTCCATGCGCGCCGGTTTGCGGGGCGACGCGGCGGTGGAATTCGTGGTCCGAGAGGGCCGGGTATATGCCGTGGCCAAGCGCGCGTTCGACATGGTGGCGGGCGCGCTTTCCTTGATCCTCCTACTTCCCCTGTTCCCCGTGGTCGCCGTGATGATTCGGCTGGACTCGCCCGGACCGGTGTTCTACCGGCAGACGCGCCTCGGCAGGGGGGGAAGACCGTTCAAGTTTCTGAAGTTCCGGTCGATGTGCGGGGACGCCGACCGGCGCCTCACGGAGGTCGAGGCTCTGAACGAGCAGGACGGGCCGGTGTTCAAGATCAAGTCCGACCCGCGCGTCACGGCGGTGGGGCGCTTCCTCAGGCGCTCGAGCTTCGACGAGCTCCCGCAGATCCTCAACGTGCTCCGGGGGGAGATGAGCATCGTGGGACCGCGCCCCCCCCTGCCGCCCGAGGTCGACCGCTACCGGCCGTGGCACCGGCGCCGCCTCGAGGTCAAGCCGGGGATCACGTGTCTGTGGCAGATTTCGGGCCGCAGCCACATCGGGTTCGAGGAGTGGATGCGCCTGGACATGGAATACCTCAAAACGCGGAGTTTCAGAACCGACCTCTTGATTTTCCTGAAGACCATTCCTGCGGTGATCACCCGGCGAGGCGCGTACTGAGGCTGCTGGCGGCCTCGGAGGGTGGCTGGCACGTTCCTTGCCGCTTTCGCTTTGACAGGAATCAGTCGAATCCCTAACTTCACCGGATTCAGGGAGTTGTAGAGTCGGGCCCGCCGGGAGCTGGGTCAACCGCCACACCGGCCGTGCCGCGACAGCTGTTATGAGACCCGACCTGTATCGCATCGTGGCGTACACAGTCCTCGTGTGCCTCGTCGCGCTGGGCGGCTGTTCCACCACCATCGGCAGAAGCGACCCCGAGCGGGGCGTTTACGCGGCCGACGATCTGCCGCAGTTCGTCGAGGACACGTCGGCGCTCCCGGCCGTGGTCGTGGAGCCGGAATACGTGATCGGCGTGGGCGACAAGATGGACGTGGTGTTCCTGTTCCACACCAACCTCACCACGCGGGAACTGGTGGTGCGGCGGGACGGCCGTATCTCCCTGCCGTACATCGGCGACCAGATGGCGGCGGGTATCACGCCGATGACGCTCGACTCGCTGCTGACGGTCCGCTTCTCCGAGATCCTGCGCGAGCCCAACGTGGCCGTGATCATCCGCCAGCCGGCGGATCAGAACGTGTACGTGCTGGGTGAAGTGGAGAGGCCCGGGGGATACTCCTTCGAGAGCGAATTGTCGATCGTACAGTCCATCGCCATGGCGGGCGGGCTCAAGGAGGGCGCGAGCGGCGAGCACGCCGTCCTGATACGCCGGCAGGGGCTGAACCGCATCGTGGGCGTCGAGATCGACGTCAAAGGCATCATGGTGGGGGCGAGCCTGGGAAACGATGTGCGCTTGCGCAACTACGACGTCGTCTACGTGCCCCAGCGGCCGCTTTACTCGGCGGCGGACTTCATGCAGGCCGTGTGGGAGATCGTACAGCCGCCCCTGGACGCCGTGTTCACGGGCTGGCAGATCGCCAACCTGTCGTCGAGCTACGAGTTCTTCCGACGCACGACGGCGCAGGAGTGACCTTGGCCGAAACCCGGGAATACCGGCAGGAAACGACGCTGCGGGACTTTCTCAACGTGGTGTTCCGGCGCAAGTGGATCATCGTGTCCATCATGGGCTTGACGACCTTCCTCGTCTTCTTCCTGAACGCACGGCGACCGCTGCTCTACGAATCGGCGTCGCGCATCCTGGTGGCACGGGGTGAGCAGACCAACGTGCTGACCGGCCAGGTGCGCTACCTGGGGTGGGCGGAAGAGGTGGCCTCGCAGATTCAGGTGATTCTGTCCGACGCCGTGTTCGCCCGTGCGCAGGAGATATTCGCGGATTCGGTCCGGAGCATGGGCTACCCGAGCGCGTGGTACTTCAACCCGGGCGCGGTGCGCGCAGACGTCGTCGGCGAGTCGAACGCCTTCGTCATTCGCTACGCAGACGTCGAGCCCCGGGTGTGCCCGCTGGGTTGCGAGGCGGTGACGCTCGCGTTCGAGGAGTACTACCGTCAGCGGAGGACGCCGCCTCAGCTCACCGACTTCTTTGCGCGCGAGTTGTCCGACGTCCGCGCCGAGCTCGAGGACTGGCGCGAGCGGCGCCAGCGCTTCCTCAACGAGAGCAAGTTTTTCGGCGGGGATGAAACCAGTAGGTTCTACCTGACCAAGATCGCGAACCTGGAGGGCCAGCTGTCGTCGCTCAACGGAGAGATATCCTCGCAGGAGATACGCGTGGGCAACCTGCGGACGCTGAGCGCGAAGAGCGGGCCCGAGCTGGAGAAGGAGCTGTCGTTTTCTCTGTCGCGGCACGTGCTGCAGACCACGATCGTTCAGAACATCAAACATAACCTCCAGTCGCTCAACACGCGCATGGAGGAGCTGCAGCAGAGATACACGGAGAAGCACCCGGAGGTGATGGCGGTCAGGAGTCAGATCGCCGAGCTCCACGCGGACCTGGAGCGCCAGGTCGTGAACGCGCACCGGATGGAAGCGGGGGTCCTCGAGGAGATGGTGGCGCGCCGCGATCTCCTCGAGGGCGAGCTGCGCGGCGCCCGGGTCGAGCTGGAGACGGTTCCGGAGAAGGCCCGGGCGGTGGCTCAGTTCGACGGGATGATCAGCACGCTGGCGAAGCAGCACGAGATACTGGTCAGCCGGCAGAGCGAGTCGGAGATCGCGAAGGCGAGCAGCGCGGAGTGGGAGGTCACCGTTCTGGCGCACGCCAGCCCCCCCATCAGCAAGAAGACGAGCGATTACGTCCGCCTGCTGCTCGGGCCCATGCTGGCCCTGGTCGTCGCGCTCGGTATCGCCTTCTTCTTCGAGAGCCTCGATCACTCGCTGGGAAGCTCGGCGGAGGCCGAGGAATACCTCGTGACGGCGGTGCTGGCGACGATCTCCGAGGTGCGCGAAAAGAGGAAGTCGGCCTGAGAGGCCGGTACGAGCCATGTACGAAGCGTTCTACGGTCTGCAAGAAAACCCCTTCGGCACGACGCCGGATCCCCGCTATCTCTACCGGAGCCGTGCCCACCGCGAGGCGCTGGCCTATCTGGGCTACGGGGTGTTCCGGAAGAAGGGCTTTCTGGCCGTCACCGGCGAGGTGGGCATCGGCAAGACCACCGTGGTGCGCGCTTTCGTGCAGACGTTCCAACCCTGCCTGGACGTCGCCTTCGTCCTCAACACGCGGGTGGATTTTCAGGAGCTGCTGTACATGCTGCTCACGGACTTTGGCGTCGAGATAAGGAACGACTCGAAGGTGGCGATGCTGGCCGAGCTGAACGGGTTCCTCATCGGGCGCTTTGGCGCGAATCAGAACCCGGTGCTCATCATCGACGAGGCCCAGAATCTCTCGGTGGAGGTGCTCGAGGAGCTGCGAATGCTGTCCAACCTGGAGACTGACGAGCAGAAGCTGATCCAGATCGTACTGGTGGGACAGCCGGAGCTGGGCAACGTGCTGGGCCGCGACGACATGCGCCAGCTGCGCCAGCGCATACCCGGGGTGTTCCACATGCAATACCTCTCGGACGAAGATGTGGCGCACTACGTGGCCTTCCGGCTCGGCGTGGCCGCCGGCGACGGCACGCACGGCGTCACCTTCGCGGACGGGTCGCTCGCGTCCATCAGTCACCTCAGCGGGGGTATCCCGCGCCTGATCAACCTGATTTGCGACCGCGTGCTGATGCGCGGATACCTGGCGCGCGCGCACCGCATCGACGGCAAGCTGGTGGATGCGTCGGTGCGCGAGCTGTCCGATTATCTCGTCGGCGACGGAAACGCGCGGAGGACGGGTACCGCGGGAGGCGTTGCTTGAGCAAGATGTTCGATTCGTTGCGACGCGCCGAGGCGGAACGCCGGCGGCGCGGGGACCGCGCGGAGCAGGCGCCGGAGCACCCGGTGATCGAGCCGGCGCCGCTAGCGCCGCTCGAGCTGCCAGCGCATCCCGCGGCGGCCGGCCTGCCGGTTCCCCTGGCGGGGGAGTTTCTCCGCGAGCTGGGCATCCTGCGCAACTCGCTCGACGCGGCGTTGGGCGAGCGGCGGCGCCCGGTGATCCTGTTCGCCAGCGCCGTGGCCGGGGAGGGGGCGACGACGCTGGCAACCGCGTACGCCCGCCTGCTGGCGCTCGAGGGCTCGGGGCGCGTGCTGCTCGTCGAGCTCAACGCGCGGCGCCCGGCTTTGGCGGAGCGCTTGGGCGTCCAGCCCGGGGACGGGAGCACGCACTATTTCACCGAAGCGCGGCCGCTTTCATCGGTGACGCAGCGCCTGGCGAACGCGCCCGGGTTGGACGTGATGACCGCCGGCAGTCCCGATCCGGTCAAGATCCAGCTCAATCTGGAGCGCCGGTTCCCGAAGCTGGTCGAAGAGGCGCGTCGTGCGTACGACGCCGTGGTGCTGGACGCAGCGCCCGTGACGACGTCTCCGGAGACGCCTCCGCTGGCGGCGCTGGTCGACGGCGTGGTCCTGGTCGTGCAGTCCGGCCGGACCAAGCGCCAGGTGGTGCAGCGCGCGATGGCGATGATCGCCCAGTTCGAAGGGACCCTTCTCGGCGTCGTTCTCAATCGCAAGAAGTACTTTATCCCTGAGTTCATATACCGGCGGCTCTAGCGCCCACGCAAGCGGCGCCGGCCGGCGTGATCTCACTTGAGTCGTAGCCCCGCAGTACGTGCCCTCACCGCTCACGCGCGGGCGCTGGCCGACCACATCGTGGAAAGCGCCGGCACGCGTTCGCTGCGAGCGATGTTCGTCGGCGGCAGCCTCGCCGGCGACGACATCGCGTGGGCCCCCGTCGGGGGAGTCATCGAGATCTATTCGGACATCGACCTCTACGTGGTGATGAGCGCGGACGCGGACGAGGAGGCCGTGCGAGCCGCCGCCGCCGTCGCCGCGGCGGCGGGGGCGCTGACGCCGGATGCGGGCGTGCTCATGACCCGACCGCCGGACGTGGGCGTGTACGCCGTGGAGGACCTCCTGGACCAGCCGGCGCGACCGGGTACCGTGGCGCTGGCCGAGCGGCACATCCACCTTTGGGGCGACCGGCAAATATACAATGAGATGCGCGCGCGCATCGGCGCGGCCATCGATCCCGCCGAAGCTCTTTACCTGATCGAGAACCGGCTCGCCGAACTGGCCTCGCTGGCGGCGGACGAAGGCGGCCCGGCGCGACGCCTCGCCTCGACGCTTCGCCTGAAGACGTACATCGACGTTGCTGCCGCCTACGCGATCGCCAGCGGCCGCTACGACGGGAGTCGCGGCGCCGTGCTGCGCGCGGTGGCGGCGCTGGCGCAAGCCGGGGGCGTGCCCGAAGCGCACGCGTCCCGGTGCGAGCAGGCCGCGCTATACCTCCGCACCCTCGGGGACTACTTGCTCGGGGAGGGCGACCGCGAGGTGGAGACACGGGCGGAGACGACGGCGCTCGAAGCCTGGAAGCGCATCGCCGGCGAGCGTTACGGACTGCCCGAGGAAGAATGGATGGAGATGCTCGAGCGCCGCTGTCACCGCGGCCAACACGCCGGCAACTTCAAGCAGTTCGTCGCGATGCGTCGGCGCATGGGGCGAACCCGGCCCCGGTCGATGTGGGAGGGGATGCACCTGACGATGTTTGCGCCCGTCGACGCGTTGCGCGTCGCCTCGCTGGCCGAAGCGGCAAGGGGCGGGCGGGCGGAGGGCGGCGCTGTCCCGGTTCCGGGCGCGTACGGGGCGTTCGTCGAACGTCTGACCGGCACTTGCGGCTTCGTCGACGGCTCGCTGGGCGCCCGCGCCCGCGCCATGCACCGGGTGGTGGCCCGATGACGGTCGCGGAAGACCGGCTGGTGGTCGTGATCCTGGTCGACGCCC
>JAOTVO010000145.1 GCA_029863355.1 Candidatus Krumholzibacteriia bacterium | reverse complement strand
CGGGGCGGTCTCGGTGGCCACCGTAAACTCCATCGGCATCTACGTCCTGCCCGACATCCTCAGCCGCTTCCGCCACGCCCATCCGGACGTGCGGGTGCGCGTGGACTTCAAGGAGGCCGAGGCGGTGGTGGACCTGGTATCTCAGAATCGCGTGGACTTCGCCATCGTGCCCTGGCAGCGCCGGTACGCCGACCTCGAGGGGATCCGTCTGACGCAGAACAAGATGTTCCTGGTCGCGCCGCCCGACCACCCGCTGGCGGTGGCGGAGGCGGTTTCGCCGCGCGACCTGGAACGCTACCCGTTCGTCGGCTACGAGGAGGGCATGCACACGCGCGCGGTGATCGACGGGCTCTTCAAGCGGCTGGGTCTGTCCATCGAGTACGCGATGGAATCGTCCAACGCGGCCACGCTCAAGCACATGGTGATGGCTGGCATGGGGTTGGGAATCCTGCCGGACTTCGCCATCGCCGCGGAGCTGCGGCGGGGGCAGCTCTCTCGCCTGGACCTGCCCACCGTCACCCTCTCGCGGGAGGTCATGCTCTACCTGCGCAAGAACCGCACGCTCTCGCCCACGCGCGCGGAGTTCGTCACCTTCCTCCAGGACTACTTCAGCCCCAAGCGGCGGCGGCAGGGGTGACGATCGGCGCGCCCTGCGCTATACTCCCCCCATGACCATCGTCCACACGGCGGACGTCCACCTGCGCGCCGCCGGTGACGAGCGCTGGCACGCCCTCGAAGTCGTGCTCGCGCTCGCAAACGCGCGCGGCGCCAGTGTGGTGACGATCGCGGGCGACCTCTTCGATGCCAGCCTCGACGCGCAGGAGCTGCGCGCACAACTGCGCGCACTCTTCGCGCGCTGCGATGCGCGCATCGTGATCCTCCCCGGCAACCACGATGCCAGGGGCGTGCGCCCCGGCGACTACTACGGCGACAACGTGGCCCTCATCGCGGACGCCGCCACGATCGTGGACGTCGACGACGTGCGCGTCGTCGGCGTTCCCTACGAGGAGACGGGCGCCGAAGGCGCCGTCGAGCGCGTGCGCGCCGCCGCCCGCCACCTCCGCGAGGGCGCGTGCAACGTGCTCCTCTATCACGGCGAGCTGATGGACCTGGCGCCGCCGGCGAGGGTTTTCGGCGAGGAGGGCGAGCGCGACTACATGCCCGTGCGCCTCTCCGCGTTCGCCGGCCTGGGCTTCGATTACGTGCTCGCCGGTCACGTGCACAAGGGTTTCGACGTCCACCGGTACGCGGGCGGGTACTTCGTCTATCCGGGCTCGCCCGTCTCCATCACGCGCAAGGAGACGGGGCCGCGTAGCGCGTGCGTGGTAACACCGGGCGCCGCGCCGGAAGCGGTGGTACTCGACACGGTGCACTTCGTCGCCCGCCGCGCCGCGCTCGACCCCTTCGGCGGCGAGGCGCCGCTGGAGGCCGTCGAGAGAGCACTCGCGGCGCTCTCCCCGGACGCGCGGGCGCTGCTCTCCGTGGAGGGCTTCGTGGACCTCGCCGCCCTGGGCATGACCGAGGACCTCTTCGCCGCGGCAGTGGGGCGCATCGCGTCGGAGCGCGGCGCGGAGGACGTGGAGCACGCCTGGCGCGACGTGAGCGAGGTCGTGGGCAACGCGCTCTTCAAGCGCTTCGAGACGCGGCTTGCCGCGCGCGGCCTCGACGGCGAGCTGCGCGCGGGCGTGCGCGACATGGTCATCCGCGCGTTCACGGAGGTGGCGCATGCACGTTAGCCACCTGCACGTCGCGCGCTACGGCCCCATGCCGCCGTTCCACTTCGACGGCTTCGGCCCTTTCGTGGTCGTGCACGGGCCCAACGAGCAGGGCAAGACCCTCCTCATCGACGCCCTGGTGCGGCTGCTCTTCAAGGACGACATCAAACGCCAGCACTTGAAGCTCTTCGGCGACGCGACGCGCAACATCGCGCGCGTGGAGGAGTCGCCCGAGGGTTTTGTGGTGGTGCGCACACACGCGAGCGAGATCAAGCTGGAGGCGAAAGAATCCATCAACGCCCACCTGCCCATCACGCTGACGCCGGAGGACTTCCGCAACGTGTTCCTGGTGCGCGACAGCGACTTGGGCGTGCGCGACGAGCACCGCTATTACGAAGAGATCGCGGAGAAGCTCACGGGGCTGCGCGCCTCGGAGATCGAGGCGGTGCTCAAGGTGGTGCAACGGATGGGGCGGCTCAAGTCGGTCGACACGCAGAGTCCGCTCTCCAACAACGTCGACACCGACCCCGACCACGTCGCCCGCCGCATGGACGTGGCGCGCGCCCTGCTGCAAACGGCGGAGGCGCTCGCCGTGGAGCTGCGCGCGCGCGACTTCGACGCGCTGGAAGTGGAGCTGGCCGAGCTGCGCGAGCGCCGCGCCCGTCTCGAGGAAGAGCGCGAGCGCTACCAGGCGCTCGAGTCGCGGCGGCGCTACGAGGAGGCCAAGGACACGCTGGCCGAGGTGCGCAAGCTCGGGCGCGAGATGGGCGCGCTGGGTGCTTTGGACGAAAAGGACCTGGGGGCCTGGCGCCGGCTGGACGCTGAGCGCGCCGTCGTCGAGCAGGAGACGGCGCGCGAGCGGGACGGGTTGGCGCGCGTCAGCGCCGAGCTGGAGCGGGCGAAAGCCGCTCAGGAGGCGGCCCGCGCGCGCGCGGCGTCCGCTGAGGCGCGGCTGCGGCGGGTGCGCGAGGAGCTGGAAGCGCCGCTCGGGACCCTCTCGCGCGAGCGTGCGCAGCTAGGCGTCCGCGAGGCGCGCGTGCCGCTCTACCGCGCGCTCGCGCTGGGCGGGCTCGCCGTCGCAGCGGCCGTCGGTGTGCCCGCTCTGCTGCGCGCATCGGTGGCGGCGTCGGTGGCCGCCGCGGTGGCGCTCGTCGCCGGCGCGGCGGGGGCGATCGCGTGGGCGCGCGTGGCGCGCGCTCGCTCGGGACTGGCCGCCCGCGACGAGGAGCTGGTGGCGCGGGCCGCGCGCCACGGCATCGAAGCGCCCACCCCGCTCGCGCTCGCGGGGGTCGTGGGCGAGATGGAGCGCGAGGTCGACACGCTGCGCGAGCAGGTGCGCTCGGCCGAGACGGCGGCGGCGGCCCTGGAGCGCGACCGCGCCCGGGCGGCGGAGCGCATCGCCGAGCGGACGCGGCGCGGCGGCGAGATCGACGTGGAGGTGGCGGCGCTGCGCGCGCGCAGCGGCAACGAAACGGTGGCCGTTTTCGAGGCGCGCGTGACCGAGCGCAACCGGCTGGCCGCACGGATCGACGCCAAGCGGGCCGTGCTGGCGCGCACGCTCGGCGCGGGCGACGCGGCGGACGATGGCCTGCTCAAGCGGGCCGACGCGGAGATCAAGCGGCGGCTGGCGGCGCTGCCCGCCGCGCGCGATCTGCCCGACGACCCCGACGGCGCGGGGCGTTGCGAGGAGGAGCTGCGCACGCTGCGCGTGCGGGAGGGCGACATCCTCGCGCGCCTCAAGCACGGCTCGCGCAACCTGCACGAGATCGAGGTGCGCGCCGCGCAGCTGGGCGTGCTCCCGGAAAGGCCGCGCTGCCGCACGGTGGCCGAGCTCGAGCAGGCGTCGGCGCTCATCACCGCGTGGTGCGAGCGCATCGAGCGCGACCGCGCCGTGGCCGGCGCTGCCGTGGGCGTGTTCCAGGAGATCGAGCGCGAAGAGCGCGAGAAGGTGGGAGACCTGTTCGGACCCGATTCGTCCGTTTCGGCGCTCTTCCGCGAGATCACGGGCGGCCGCTACCGCGCCGTGCACTACGACGCGGAGCAGAAGCGCATCTTCGCCGTGATGACGGACGGGCTGGAGGTGCCGGCCTCCGCGCTCTCGGGCGGCGCCTTCGACCAGCTCTACCTCGCCATCCGCCTCACCGTCGCCGAGAAGCTGCTGCCGGAGTCGAAGGGCTTCTTCGTGATGGATGACCCCTTCCTCAAGGCCGACCCCGAGCGCCTCGAGCGGCTCTTCGCCGTCCTGCGCCGCTTCGTCGAACGCGGCTGGCAGATCTTCTACTTCACGGCCAAGGACGACGTGGTCGCCGCAGTGCAGGCGGACGTCGACGCGGGCAGCGTGCAGCTCGTCGAGCTGGGCCGCGACCTGTTCACGCGCCCGCGCCCGCAGGTGGTGAGCCCCGCCGAGCCGGAGACGGTCCAGCGGCGCATGGAGTTCTGAGCCGCGCGCGCAGGGCCGGCCGCACAACCACGTTGACACAAAGGCAGTTACACGGTATATTCGTACGGTCCGAATCGGACACCCCTGCAGCCCCTGACCGTTGTCGTTGCATAACTTGACCACCCCGAACATCGTATGCGCCTTCGCACACTGACCGCGGTCCTCGCGCTCGCAGCCGCCGCCACCGGCGCGGCCGCCATTCCCAACCCTTCGCTGGAGTGGAAGACGATCTCCACCGAGCACTTCGACGTGCACTTCCACGAGGGGGCCGAGTGGACGGCGCGGCAGGTCGCGGAGATCGCCGAGGAGATCTACCCGCACATCACGGGCCTCTACCAGTACGAGCCCAAGCGCTGCAACTTCGTGATCCTGGACACCGACGACTACGCCAACGGTGCGGCGTACTTCTACGACAACAAGATCGAGATATGGGCGACCAACCTCGAGTTCGGTTTCCGTGGCACTACGCAGTGGCTGCGTAACGTCGTCACGCACGAGTTCACGCACGTCGTCTCCATCCAGGCGGGCATGAAGGCGCCGCGGTGGATGCCGGCGTTGTACCTGCAGCTCATCGGCTTCGAGGAGGAGAAGCGACCCGACGTAATCACGGGCTACCCCAACGCCATCGTCTCCTATCCGCTGGTGGGCGCGGTGGTGCCGCCGTGGTGGGCGGAGGGCGTGGCCCAGTACCAGTCGCCCACGCTGCAGACCGACTGCTGGGACACGCACCGCGACATGATCCTGCGCGCGGCGGTGCTCGACGACCGCATGCTCTCCTACGACGAGATGGGCTTTCTCGGCCACAAGAGCCTGGGCAACGAGCAGGTCTACGACCACGGCTACGGGCTGGTGCGCTACATCGCGGCCACGTACGGCCCGGAGGCGATCGAACGCGTGAACGACGAGTTGGGAGACTGGAACCGCCTCACCGTCGACGGCGCTCTGAAGAAGGTGACGGGGAAGAAGGGCAAGGCGCTCTACGAGGACTGGCAGCGATACCTCGAGCAACGCTACGAGGCGCAGCTCGGCGACGTCTACGCCAACCCCCGCGCGGGGCGCATCGTGAACGCCGACGGTTTCATGACGCACTCGCCGGCCTGGAGCCCCGACGGCGCCCGCGTGGCCTTCCTCTCCAACAAGGGAAGCGACTACGCCGGCACCTCGCTCTACGTCGCCGGGCGCGACGGCGGCGACCTGCAGCGGATCAAGGGCGCCTCTTCGCGCGGCGTGTTCGCGCCCGATAGCAAGGCGCTCGTCTACGCGCGCCACGGGCGCATCGACAAGTACGGTGCCAAGGTGAGCGACCTCTACGCGTACGACCTGGAGTCGCGCAAGGAGCACCGCCTCACGCGCGGCGCGCGCGCAGCGGAGCCGTCGTTTTCGCCGGACGGAAGGCGCGTGGTCTGCGTCTTGAACGCCGACGGCAGCCACCGCCTGGCCCTCGTGGACGCCGAAGGCGGCGAGCCGCGCGTCATCTTCACCCCGCCCAAGGGCACGCAACTCTACGCGCCCCAGTTCGCGCCGGACGGCTCGCGCATTCTCTTCGGGATCTTCGACGCGGGCACGCGCGATATCGCCGACGTGGCCGCCGACGGCTCCGACTTTCGCCACGTGTTGCGCACGCCCAACGACGAGCGCGACGCGCGCTACACCCCGGACGGCCGCGCCATCGTCTTCGCCTCCGACCGCACGGGCGTGTTCAACATCCATCGCCTCGACCTCGCCGGCGGCGAGGTGGCGCAGCTCACGAACGTCACCGGCGGGGCCTTCACGCCCGATGTCTCGCCGGCCGACGGTACCGTGGCCTACGCCGGCTACGACGGCGCGGGCTACCACGTGGCCGTACTAGATGCCGCGCTCTCTCCGGCCGCCGAGATGGCCGTGGCCGATTACGCCACGCGCGCCGCGGGCGAGTTCGACGAGTGCGTGGCACTCAAGGCGCGTGCGGACGAGACCACGGTGGGCGGCGCTGTGGAGGAAGCGCTCCCGGCGGGTGCGCACGACTTCGCGGCCGCCTCGCTCGTCTCGCGCGAGGGCGGCGCCGGCGACGCCGCGCCCGTTGGCGGCGCCGCCTCCCCGGTGGCGGCCGCAGCGGCCGCGCCGTCGGAGCCGCAGCCCTACAAGAACCACTACACCGACTGGCAGTTCTACCCCCGCTTCGTTTTATGGGACGGCGTGCCCCGCTTCGGCGCCTTCGTGGCCAGCAGCGAGGTGCTCGACCGCATGAACTTCTTCGCCAGCGGTTCCTACGGTACCGACGGCGGCTTTGACGCCATCGTGAGCTTCCAGCTCCGCCAACTCTTTCCCGTGCTCTTCATCGACTTCTACCGCTTTCGGCAGAAGTACGACGAGCAGGTGCCCATCGACGACCGGCTCTACCTGCTCGACATTCGCTACGACCTCTGGTCCGCGGACCTGGGCCTGCGCTTCGAGTTCGCGGATCCCTACAGCCTCGTCTATCGCAACGATATCTCGGTCTGGTACAGCCGCGGAGAGTACCGCGTGTTCATCGATCCCGAGTACATCGATGCCAGCGGCGTGAAGCGGCCCGACTGGCCCGTGGGGTGGAAGTACTTCGTGGGG
>JAOTVO010000144.1 GCA_029863355.1 Candidatus Krumholzibacteriia bacterium | reverse complement strand
GTCTACGACGCCACGACGTCGTGGGACGGCGTGACGGTGGCGATCCCCCACATCGCGGCCCGCTCGCATGGCGACCACCTACAGGTCGAGCGCCTCTACGAAGTCACCAACGCGGGCGATCCGCCCCGCGCGGTCACCGGCGTGGGCGCTGTTTTCCGGATCGCGATTCCCGCGGATGTGCACGAGCTGCCCGAGGTGCAGGTTTCCTCGGCGGGCGTCCCCGTGCGCCGCATGCCCGTCGAGACCGACGTGGCCGGCATATACCGGATCGACTACCCCATCCGGCCCGGCGTGACGCAGTTCGCGCTCACCTACACGGTGACCTACTCCGACAGCGGGTTCACCGTTTTCGAGGAGGCGCTGTACGACTACGAGAACCTCACCGTCTATGCGGTGAACCCGGGCATGACCGTGGCGGCGCAAGGCGTGGATCTCCACGTCCACGAGGCGGCGCACGGCATGACCGCCTACCTCGGCGGCCGCGTACCCAAGGCGACGGCGCTCGGCATCACCTTCCTCGGCAACGAGCCGGAGATCGCCGCCACGGGCCAGCCCGTGGTGCTGCCCGTCCCCAACGGTATGCAGACCGCATCGGTGATGGTGATGGTCGTGCTGTTGCTCGCCCTGCTGGGCTTCGTGGGCGTCTCCCAGCAGGGGGCGCGCAGCCCGCTCGACGACCCGCAACAGTTGCGGCGCTGGTACGAGCAGCTGCTCAAGCGTCTGGCCAAGCTCGACGACCTGCACCAGGCGGATACGATCCCCGCCGAGGTCTATGGCATCAAACGCGCCGAGCTGAAGAACCAGCTCGCCTCCCTGATAATCAGGCTCCACTCCGTCGATGGCACCGCGCGCAAGCGCGTCCCGGCGTCGCGCGCGGAGGCCCCCGCGGCCGGCGTTCCCCCGTCGTCGCCCGCGGCCGGCGAAGGGAGATAGAGCGTGCGCTCCGGCAGCACCGTCGCCGACGCGGCGACCGCGCCGGCGCTCTCCTGCGAGCACGTCACCAAGCGCTTCGGAAGGCTGACGGCGCTGCGCTCGGTGGACCTGACGGTGCGGCCGGGCGAGTGCACCGTACTTTTCGGGCGCAACGGCGCCGGCAAATCCACCCTCCTCCACATCGTGGCCGCGCTCATCCGCTCCTACGAGGGCCGCGTGGCGGTTTTCGGGGAAGATCTGCGCGCGGGCGGCGAGCGCTCGCGGCGCGCGCTGGGTCTGGTCTCGCACGATAGCTACCTCTACAACGATCTCACCGCGCTGGATAACCTGCGCTTCTACGCGCGCCTCTACGGCGCGCGCGACGCCGAGGCGCGCGCGCGAGCGCTACTGGCGCGCTTCGATCTGGAGGCCAAGGCGCGCTCGACGGTGCGCGAGCTGAGCCGGGGCATGAAGCAGCGCCTCTCCCTGGCGCGCGCGGTGCTGCACGAGCCGCGGCTCCTGCTCCTCGACGAGCCCTTCACCGGCCTCGACGAGCCCGCCTGCGCCACGCTCGCCGGCATGCTCGGAGAGTTCGTTGCGCACGGCGGCGCGGCGCTCTTGACAACGCACGACGTCGAGCGAGGCCTGGAGGTGGCGCAGCGCGTGGCCGTGCTCGAGCGCGGCGCCATCGCCTTCGAGGCGCCCGCCGCCGGCCTGGACGCCGCCGCCTTTCGCCACCGCTACCGGGAGCTGCTCGAGGGGTGATGGGGATGCTGAAGACGATCGCCGCCATCCTCTGGAAGGACCTCAAGATCGAGCTGCGCACGAAGGAGTCGATTTCGGCGGCTTTTGTCTTCAGCGTGCTGGTGCTGGTGATCTTCAATTTCGCCCTCGACCTGGACACGGCCCAGGCGCGGCGGCTCGGCTCGGGGTTTTTCTGGGTCGCCTTCGCCTTCGGCGGCACGCTCGCGCTCAACCGCTCCTTCGCCATCGAGAAGGAGTCGGGGTGCACGCGGGCGTTGATGCTGGCGCCGGTGGACCGCAGCGGGATCTACGCGGGGAAGTTCCTCGCCAACGTGATCTTCCTCGTTCTCACGCAGGTCTTGATTCTGCCGCTCTTCGCCGTTTTCTTCGACGTGCCCGTGGGCAACCGCCTGGGCACGTTGCTCCTCGTCTTCGTCCTCGGCGCGGTGGGCTTCTCTTCCGTGGGCACGCTCTTCTCGGCGATCGCCGCCAACACGCGCATGCGCGAGCTGATGCTGCCCGTGCTGCTCCTGCCCGTCACCATCCCCGTCCTCATCGCGGCGGTGGAGACGACGTCGTACGCGCTGGGCGCGACGGAGGACGCTTCATTCTGGTTCAAGCTTCTGGTAGTCTACGACGTGGTGTTCGTGACCGTGGGCCACATGGTGTTCGAATACGTACTGGAGGAGTGACGGTATGGCGACGTCCGGAACCAAGACGGGCTCCGCGATCCTCGCCGTGATCGCGCTGGCGACGATGCTGGCGGGGCTCGCGATGATCGGCTTCTACGCCCCTGTCGAGGCCGAGCAGGGCGTGGTGCAGAAGATCTTCTACTTCCACGTGCCGCTGGCCTGGAACGCGTTTCTCGGCTTCACGCTGGTCTTCGTGTTCAGCTTCATCTTTCTCGTCACGCGCTCGCGCAAGTGGGACATCCGCGCCTACGCCGCCGCCGAGGTGGGTGTGCTCTTCACCACGCTCGTCCTCGTCACCGGCCCCATCTGGGCCAAGCCCATCTGGGGCATATGGTGGACGTGGGATGCGCGCCTCACGCTGACGCTCGTGCTGTGGCTCATCTACGTGGCGTACCTGATGCTGCGCCATTACGTCGACTCCCCGGACAAGCGCGCCACGCTCTCCGCAGTGGTGGGCATCGTCGGCTTCATCGACGTCCCGCTGGTGTACTTCGCCATTCGCTGGTGGCGCACGCAGCACCCGCAGCCGGTAATCGCCGGCGGCGAGGGCTCCGGTCTGGACCCGCGCATGGCCGCCACGCTCTGGGTGTGCCTGACCGCGTTCACCGCCTTCTACCTCTACCTCTACCGCCGCCGCGTCGTGCTCGAAGAGACGCGCGACGAGGTGGACGATCTGCACCGCCGCTTCGACGAGCGGGGGCACAAGACACAAGGAGCCGCCTGATGGGATGGGTTATCGCCGCATTCGCCGCCGTCTGGATCGCCGTCTTCGTCTACGTCATCGGACTCGATCGCAAGCAGTGCTCGCTCGCCGCGGAGATCGAGGATCTGCGCGCCAAGCTCGGGTAGCCCGTTGACGCCGCGTTTCGGCAAGCCGGACCCCCGCGGCAAGTCGCACCGCGCGGGCGACCGCCAGGACGAGTCGCGCATCCAGGAGGACCTCGTCCTCATCGAGCACGTCCTCGCGGGCTCCACGGCGCACTGGCACACCTTCGTCGACCGCTACTCGGGCCTCATCTACAGCGTCGCGCGCCGCCAGCTCTTCGCGGAGGACGAGGACGACGTGCGCACCGTCTTCGTCGACGTCCTCGAGGCGCTCTACCGGGGTAAGCTGGGCGAGTTCCGCGGGCGCTCGAAACTCTCCACCTGGCTCATAGTGGTCGCGCGCGGATTCGCGCTCGATTTCCTGCGCCGTCGCGACGGGCGCCGCAAGCTCCCCAAGGACCACGACCAGCTCACCCCGTTCGAGCAGGAGATCTTCCGCCTGCACTACGGCGAGGGGCTGGGCTTCGAGGCGGTGATCCACACGCTCGCCTCCATGGGGCAGAAGGCCACCGCCGACCAGATCGCGCGGGCCGTGCTCCGCATCGAGTCGCTCTTCGACGCGCGCTACCTGCGCCGGCTGGAGTACGACGCGCGGGCGCCGTCGCTGGGAATCGCATCCGGCCGCCTGCTCGACTTCCTCATGCGCACGGACATGGCCCGCGAGAGCGCGCTCGAGGAGACGCCCGAGCACGCCATGGACCGGGCGCGGATCGAGGAGGAGGCCGCCAGGGCGCGCGCGCTGCTCGAGACCCTCGGCGGCGAGGAGCGCGAGGTGGTGCGCCTGCGCTACGAGGAGGGCTGGACGGCCAAGCGCATCTCCGACGAGCTGGGGCTGGGCGGCCAGCGCCGCGTCTATACGATCCTCGACCGCGTCCTGCGCCGACTCCGCAAGCTAATGCGGGACCAATGACTTAGGTTGTGGCCGGGAAATTGTCCCTCGGCCCCGGCCTGGGAAAAGGCGGTCCGGTTCCGGCCCTATCATCGCGAGAGGATGGCCCCGGAGGCGCGTTATGACCCACGATCTCCATCTGACCGAAGAGCAGCTCTCGATCCTGGCCGACGGCAAGCTGGCCGAGGGCGAGGGCGCGCTCCTGCGCGGGCATCTGCGCGCCTGCCCGGAGTGTTCCCGGGCCCTTCAGGACCTCCGCCGCTACACCGCCATTTGGGAGACGGATGCGTCGGTCCTGCGCGCGCCCGCCGAGCTGGCGGCCTTCGCGCACGGGCTGCCCCGTCGCGAGCGCGCCGCCGGGCGGCCGCTGTGGACCACCTGGGCGCCGAGGCTGGCTGCGGCGAGCGCCTTGGTGGCGGCGGTGGCGGCGATCGCGCTGTGGCAGCCGTGGCGCGGCCCTGCGGGCGGGGGCGACTACGACCGCCTGCTCGGTCCGGTCCAGGCCGCCGTGGAAACCGCGTCCAACGGCGGGGCGATTCTGCTCCCCGGCGCCGAGGCGACGGCCGCCAGCACGCTGCCGGGCTACCGCGCCGGACACGCCGACGCCGACGAGGCCGTGGCGGAGGCCCTGCGCATGCTCTCGCAGGTCTACCTGGCGGGGCGCGCCTCGGCCGACGTGGCCCACTGGCTCGTGAGCGGTTTCATCGCCGTGGGCGACATCGAGACGGCGCGTGTGTACGCCGAGGACGCGCGGCTTCGCTTCCCCGACGACGTGCGCTTCATCGTCCTGGAGGCGATCACGGCTTACCGGTCGAACGAGATGCCGCGCGCCGAGCGTCTCTTGCAGACCGCACTCGAGCGCGACCCGCAGAGCGGGGCCGCGCTGCTCAACCTCGGCCTGGTGCAGTACGAACAAGGGCAATGGGACAACGCGCGCCGCACGTTCCAGATGGTGCGGGCGCGCTTCGCGGGCTCGCCGCTCGAGGCGCGGGCGGCGGCGCTGCTCACCGACCTCCTCGGCGGTTGACGCCGCGGCGCCACGAGCGGCGGGAATCCCGCGCCCGGGGCCGACACTTGGCAGAGAACTCGGGGCCCAGGCCGTTCGGCACCCCGGAAGCGAACGGGGCGGACAGGGTGCTTTCGAGCCTGGTGCCCTGCGATTCGTCCTTCGGGACGACGTGCGCGGGGCCGGGTGCTCCAGGTCGGAGATCGTGGGGGGGAGGCCCGGTTCCCGCGCCGGATTTGACAGATCGCGGCCAGCCGCTTGCGGAGGAGACCCCACCACACCGCGCGCCCCTACGGGCGCGCGGTGCTTTTTTTGGGTCGGCTTGCCGCGGGGGTTCTGCGCTATAATGGCCCCGCCGTTTTCCCCCAGCCGACAAGGAGCCCCATGTTGCCGCCCTACGGCCTGCGCCTGGCCCGCTCGTTCGCTCTCGCGTTCCTGCTCGTCCCCACACTCGCCGCCACCACGCCGGGCGTCGACGACGTGGTCATGGTGATCCACGGCGGCGCCGGTACCATCCGCAAGTCCGAGATGACGCCCGAGCGCGAGAAGGCCTACCTCGAAGCCCTCGCCGAGGCGTTGCGCACCGGCCATCGCATTCTGGCCGCCGGGGGGTCGAGCCTGGACGCGGTGGAGGCGACGGTGCGCTACATGGAGGACTCGCCGCTCTTCAACGCGGGCCGTGGCGCCGTGTTCACCAGCGCCGGCACCAACGAGTTCGACGCTTGCGTCATGGACGGGCGCACGCATCAGGCGGGTGCGGTGGCCGCGGTACGGCGCATCAAGAACCCGGTGAGCGCCGCACGCCTGGTAATGACGGACACGAAGCACGCGCTGCTCGTTGGCGAGAGCGCCGAGCAATTCGCCGCCGCCCACGGCATCGAGATGGCGGACAGCGCGTACTTCTACACGAAAGAACGCTGGCGCGCGCTCGAGCGGGCGCGTGAGAAGGAGCGCCAGGACGGTCAGAGCGACCGGGCGGGCAAGTTCGGCACCGTGGGCGCTGTGGCGCTCGATGCCAACGGCGACATCGCCAGCGCCACTTCGACCGGCGGGCTGACCAACAAGCGCTGGGGGCGCGTAGGCGACACGCCCATCATCGGCGCGGGCACGTACGCGGACAACGCGACGTGCGGCGTCTCCTGCACGGGCGTGGGCGAGCTCTTCATGCGCGGGGTGTTCGCCTATCGCGTGTCCGCCCTCATGGAGCTGGGCAGGCACTCGCTGGGCGAGGCCGTGCGGCGCGTCGTGCACGGCGACCTGGTCGCACTCGGCGGCGGCGGCAGCGGCGGACTCATCGCCCTCGACAAGGACGGCGTCATCGAGATGGAATTCAACACCGAGGGCATGTACCGCGGCTACATCCGCGCCGACGGTCAGCCGCACGCCTTCCTCTACCGGTCCCCGTGATGCGCGCGGACGAGCCCGGGCACCCAACGCTGAAGATTCACGGCACGCCGGCGCGCGAGGGATGACGCCCATGACTAGCGACGCCCTCGCGAGGCTCATCGTTCCAGCCGTGCTCCTGGCGATGCTATACGCCGAAGCCCCTGCGGCGCGTGCCGGCGGCGAGGACGCTTGCGAGATCGACGCCGAGGCGATCGCGAAGGATTTCGGGGACCTCCTGGCGGCGCCGGTGCACTGGGACACGGAGCAGTGGCTGGCGGCGGCGGCGACGGGCGCGGCGACGGGCGCACTGGTGGCATGGGGGGACGAAGGCATGCGG
>JAOTVO010000143.1 GCA_029863355.1 Candidatus Krumholzibacteriia bacterium | reverse complement strand
AGCGCGCACCTCGTCGGCTATGCAGCGGACTGCGTGGCCTTCGGCATCGGCAACGGCGTTCTGATCGGCGACACCGACCCCAACCTGATTCCGATCACGGACACGAACGTGAAGCCGGCCGACTACCCTGACTTTCTGGTCAACTGCGCGGTCGACAACGGATCGGACGGGCACTGGGGCGACCTCACCGACCTGACGCTGACCGTGCGGGGTTGCGAGGTTCCGGTGGAGGAGACCTCGTGGGGCGCGGTCAAGTCGATCTACCGGTAAGCAGTAGCAGTAGACCCTCCCGACCCGAACGGGGATACAACGGCAGTATCCACGGGCCCGGCGCGCGTTGCGCGGCGGGCCCGTGGCTTCTTGCGAGCGACAATTTGTAACGAGGAGCGTGGTACATGAAACGTCGGATACTGTTTCTCGGCCTCACGGCGGCGGTCGCCCTCGGCGTTACCGCCGCGCTGGCGCAGCCGCCGGTGGATGGCACGTACAAGTCAAGCACGGGGGATTTCCTGGAGGGACGGTCGTCCACGTCGTGGTTCACACCGGCCAATAACCCGCCCCAGGCCGGAAACATGCTGCACGGGCAGTCCTGGGACGGCTCGACACTGGGCACGGAGTGGAGGGTTACCTGTCCCGTGACCGCCGTTGTCATGCTGCTCAACGATACGGTCATCTTTGGCAACGGGCATAAGTTCTACTTGATCACGTACGTCGGCGGGACGGTCTGGCTGGACGGCGCCGGCCCGTGGGGCGGCGGCGACGCGAGCTACAGCGGCGTGATCGACACCTACATCGAGACGCGCACGGAGCAATACGCCGACGGCAACCTGGTGGGTGCGAACTCCAACCACAACGTGAGCGCGCACCTCGTCGGCTATGCAGCGGACTGCGTGGCCTTCGGCATCGGCAACGGCGTTCTGATCGGCGACACCGACCCCAACCTGATTCCGGTCACGGACACCAACGTGAAGCCGGGGGACTACCCCGACTTTCTGACCAACTGCGCGGTCGACAACGGATCGGACGGGCACTGGGGCGACCTCACCGACCTGACGCTCACCGTGCGGGGTTGCGAGGTTCCGGTGGAGGAGACCTCGTGGGGTGCGGTCAAGTCGATCTACAGGTAGTCAGCCGAAGTGGCGGAAGATGCGCGCGCCCAGCCACACACCGACCGATGCCGGCAGACGCCGGACGACGCCGGTGAAAGCGCGGTACTTGAATGAGTCGCTCCTCACCGTGCTCAGGCCCTCCGAGGGCGGCGAGAAGTAGTAAGGCATCTCGATCGATTCCGTTCCCCACCGGCTCTTGAACGCCATCAGCCCCGGGTTGTCCGTGGCCGTGCGACCGAAGTCGAACGCCTGGTCGCCAGCGACGCACGCGTCCGCTATGGCCTGCCACAGGAGCGGGTAGACGGGCAGCAGGTCCCGGCGCTCCTCGTCCACCCCCTCGTACTTCGCATAGGTCACGCCTGCGAAACGAACCACGATCAGCCCGGCCAGGGGGCGTCCGCCGTGCTCGGCCAGGTAGAGCGCGGCCTCGGGTGAGCCGCGCAGGTGCGCGAGCAGCGAGGTGAAGAGGCTCAGGGGTTGGGGTGGAATTCCATGACGGCGGCGGTTGCGCGCGTAGAGGTCGTGGAAAGCGCGCAAGTCCGCGGCGCCCTCGCCGCGGCGCACCGTTACGCCCAGCTTGATCGCCTTGTTGATGGTCTGCCGCACCGCCGTCTTCGAGAAGGTCCGGCGCACGACCTCGGGGTCCGCGGAGAGCGGAGTCGCGTAGCCGACGAAGTGGGAACTGGGTAGGAAGCCGAGCGCGCCCGGTGTGGGCGCCGCGCCTTCGCGCACCGCTGGCGTCCCGCGCATCTCGAAGAAGCGGTAGCGCCTGCCCTCGCGCATGTCCAGGGCGGCGGCGACGAGCGCGCTTGCGCCGTCGGCGTCGTCGGCGATGGGGAAGCACGCGTCGGAGAAGGGGAGCGACGTGAGCCGGTTGCCGGTGAGCGCGCTGCGCACCGCGGCGGCGGGCAGAACGCCGCTCAGCCGTCCGTCCTCGTCGTAGCAGGAAAAACCGAGCGCCTCGTAGCGGCCCGCCTCGCACACCGTCCGTATCCACGCGGAGGCGTGGTAGACCGTGGCACCCGGATGCGACGCCACGTACGCGTCCCACTCGGCGCGCTCCCACGGTTTGACGATCTCGATGCGCATGGAACGGTGATGATAGCGTCGCCGCGCGTCCGGGCGCAAGGGTTCCGGCAAAGGGCACGCCTAGAACAGGGGTCTCCGTGCCGGGTCCTCGCGCGCGCGATGGATAACGCTGGTTCGCGCGCTGCGGACGGCACGTCGACCCCTGTTCTATGCGTGATGCGCGCGAGGACCCGGCGTGGAGACCCTGTGCTACGCTGGCCACCCGATGAAAAGAAGCGGGCCCGGGTTGTGCCGGGCCCGCTTGCCTTCGAGCGACGCTCCCTTACGACTATGCGTAGTACTCTTGACCGAGGTGCGTGATGAGCTCCTCGCCCATCACCCAGCGCAGGTTGTTCTTGAGCTTCATGAGCTGGATGAACAGATCGTGCTCGGGGTAGAGTCCCTCCGCGGTTTGCGGGCTCTTGAAGTAGAAGGAGAGCCACTCCTGGATGCCATGCAGATCGGCGCGCCCGGCGAAGTCGAGAAACAGCGCCAGGTCGAGCACGATGGGCGCGGCCAGGATGCTGTCGCGGCAGAGGAAATCCACCTTGATCTGCATCGGATAGCCCAGCCAGCCGAAGATGTCGATGTTATCCCAGCCCTCTTTGTTATCGCCACGCGGCGGGTAGTAGTTGATACGCACCTTGTGGAAGAGGTTGCCGTAGAGCTCAGGGTTGATCTTGGGCTGCAGGATCGTCTCCAGCACGCCGAGCTTGCTCACTTCCTTGGTCTTGAAAGACGCCGGGTCGTCGAGCACCTCACCGTCGCGGTTACCCAGGATGTTGGTCGAGAACCACCCCGACAGACCCAGCAGTCGCGCCTTGAAACCGGGCGCGAGGATGGTCTTCATCAGGGTCTGGCCGGTCTTGAAGTCCTTGCCGCAGATGGGCACGCGCAGCTCTCGCGCCAGGTCGACGAGGGCCGGAATGTCCGCCGAGAGGTTGGGGGCGCCGTTGGCGTAGGGCACGCGCTCCCTTATCGCCGCGTAGGCGTAGACCATGCTCGGCGCGATGTCCGGGTCGTTCTTCTTCAGCCCCTCCTCGAAGGCCTTGACCGATTCGTGGACGGGCTTGCGCTCCATGTAGACCTCGGTGGAGCCGCACCACACCATCACCATGCGGTCGAGCTTCTTCTCCTCCTGGAAGCGGCGGATGTCGGCGCGCACCGCCTCGGCGAGCTCCCACCACGTCTTGCCCTTCTTGACGTTCGTGCCCTCGAGCTTCTTCACGTAGCGTTTGTCGAAGACGGCGGCCATGGGCTGGATCTTCTCCAGGCGGTCGCGGACCTGCTCGATGAGGTCGCGCTCGAGCACGCCGGCCTTGAGCGCCGCCTCGTAGGCGTTGTCCGGGATCGGGTCCCAGGCGGCGAACTCGATGTCGTCGAGGCCGGCCAGGGGGACGAAGTCCTTGACGTGGGGGACGCGGTTGTCGGTGCGCTTGCCCAGGCGGATCGTCCCCATCTGGGTGAGCGAACCGATGGGCTGAGCCACACCCCGGCGCACCGCCTCCACGCCGGCGATGAAGGTCGTGGCCACGGCACCGAGGCCGGGGAGCAGGACGCCGAGCTTGCCCTCGGCGGGGCGTACATTGCGTTTGGTGGTCATCGTGAGTCCTCCGCTCGTTTCGAGTACAGAGGTAGAATAGTCTGGATCAGAAATAAGTCCATGTTATATTAGTTATGGGATAGATAGGATTTGCTTATGGATATCCGAGCCCTCCAGTATTTCCTCGCCGTGATCCGCCTGGGGACGGTGGGGGCGGCGGCCGAGGCCCACTTCGTCACGCAGCCGGCCGTGAGCGCCCAGCTCAAGCGGCTGGAAGGCGAGGTCGGTGAGCGCCTCTTCGAGCGCCGCGGGCGGCGACTGGCGCCCACCGCGGCGGGGAGGCTCTTGGCCGCCCACGCCGACGACGTGGTCCGGCGCATGGGGGAGCTGGAAGCGGCGATGCAGGGTTTGCGGGGGCTGGAGACGGGCACGCTGCGCGTGGGCACCATCGATGCGGCCAGCGTCTACGTCCTGCCCGAGGTCTACCGGGAGTTCCACGCGCGCTACCCCGGCATCACCGTGGAGATCGTGGTGGGGGACTCGCGCCACCTGCTCGACGCGCTCCGCCGGGGCGACGTGGAGCTGGCGACGATGACGCTGCCCGTGGACGAGCCCGGCCTCACCGTACGCCGCATCTACCGCGAGGAACTCGTGCCGGTCGCCCAGCCCGGCCACCCCCTGGCGCGCGCCCGCCGCGTCGCCCTGGACGACCTGTGCGCGGCCGGCCTCATCACCTACCCGGACGGGGCGACCTCGCGGCGGCTGCTCGAGCAGGTCTTCGCGACCCACGGTGCCGCGCTGCGCTCGCGCATGGACATCTCGAGCCCGGAGGCGATCCGGGCCCTGACCGAGGCCGGCCTGGGCGTGAGCATCCTCCCGCGTCCCGTCGTCGCCGGCGCGCTCGGGCGCACGCTCGCCGAGCTGCGCCTGCCCCCGGGCGTTCGCTTCTTTCGCGACATTGGCGTGGTGCGGCGCGACGGCGCACCCCAGTCGCCGGCGGGGCGTGCATTCCTGGATCTGGTGGAGCGGGCGTTCCAATAGGCGTCGCTCGCTCGCGCCATCCGTGGCATACTCGGCGGACACATTTTCCCAGGGAGACGCGATGGGCGCCTTTGCACAGGAATTGGAGACGGCGGCGGCGGCGGTGAAGCGGGCCGGCGCGCTGGTACGCGAGAACTACGCCCGCCTGGAGGAGAGCGACGTCAGCGAGAAGGCGGTCAACGACCTCGTCACCACCGTCGATGTGCGTTCGCAGGAGATCGTGGTCTCGGCGCTGCGCGAGCGCTTCCCCGACGACTACATCATCGCCGAGGAGGCGCTGCCGGATGCGGTCAACGCCGGTCGCGACCCCCACGGCCGCCGCCGCTGGTACATCGACCCCCTCGACGGCACGACCAACTACATTCACGCCTATCCCGTCTTCGGCGTGAGCGTGGCGCTCGAAGTCGACGGGCGCATGTCCGTGGGAGCGACGCACGCGCCGCTCAGCGGCGAGCTCTTCTGCGCGGCGCGCGGGCACGGGGCCACCCTCGACGGCCGTCCCATGCGGGTGAGCGCGGTGACAGCGCGCAACCGTATGCTCCTGGGAACGGGCTTTCCCTTCCGCGCGCGCCAGTACCTCGACGTCTACCTGCAGTCGTTCAGCTACTTCTTCAACAACGCGCGCGGGGTGCGCCGCGCCGGCGCCGCCACGCTCGACTTCGCCAACGTGGCGGCGGGACGTCTCGACGGATTCTGGGAGATGACACTGTCGCCCTGGGACATGGCCGCCGGCGTGGTACTGATCGAGGAGGCGGGCGGACGGGTGAGCGATTTCTTCGGCGGCGACAGCTACCTGCGCAGCGGCCACATCGTCGGCACCAACGGGCTCTTGCACGAGTGGATGACCGGCGAGCTGTCCAAGATCTTCTCGCCCGAACAGGACTACTCGCTTCGCTCGTGACGCGGCGCGACGCCGGCCTCCGGCCGGTACGCCGCTTGCTCTGGCAACGGTAGGCGCGCACGGCGCGCCGGAGAAACGGCCGCCGTGCAGCGCAGCCCGTACTTGCAACAGTATATTCCACAGCGGGTTGCATCTGGTGCTCCGCGCCGGCGGAGTGGTCTGGAGCTGGCCGCTTCGACTGGAAAGCGATGGACCAGTGGAGCCGGGGACGTGCCCGCGCTCGTGCTTTTCGCGACGGCTGCCACGCGCGCCACGCGCGTTCCGTAAGGCCGGAGGTATGCGATGAATACGACGGTCGTAGAAGCCCGCGCCTGGCTCAAGGCCGCCCAGGCCAACGGGCGCTTCCGCTCGAGCCGTTTCGCTGGCGTCGAGGAGGCGCTCGATTTCGTCTACAAGCTCTACCGCGGGGGCGCGCTGAATGTGTGGATCGACGCGTCCTTGAACGGAGCCTCGGGCACGATCGTCGTCGAGCTGCCCGGCGACCACGACTACCGCGCCCGCCTGCTGGAGATCATCAACAGCGAGGCGTCCCGGCGCGGATCCCGGCTGGCGCGCGAACAGGGACAGGCCACCCTCGAGATCCCATGGGAGTAGGCTCGCTCCGCGCCCGGCGGCGCTGACTGGACGTTCGAGAAGCTAGCGCGTATACTCGGGGCTCGCGTCGGGCGCCGGCTCCGCGCCGGTGCCTCCGCGCGTTGGAGCTTCCCCCGGATGACCGATCCGCCCCGACACGAACCCGCGGGCCCTCGCCCGCGCCCTGCCGAGCGCTTTTATCCGCTCATCGTGGCCGCCGTGGCGCTCGCTGTGCGGCTCGCCTATTTCGTCCTCAACACGACGCGCAACCCCGCGCACGACTTCCCCATCCTCGACTCGCTGGTCCACCACGAGTGGGCGCGCGCCATCGCCGAGGGAACCTGGCGCGGCGACGACGTCTTCTTCCGCGCGCCGTTCTATCCATACCTGCTAGCCATGGTCTACAAGGTCGGCCAATCGAGCATCGCCCTGGCGCTCTTCTTCCAGCATCTGATCGGCGCGGCGACCTGCGCGCTCGTTTACGCACTCGCCCGGCGCTACCAGCCGCCGCGGACCGCGCTCGTGGCCGGTCTGCTCGCCGCGCTGTACTGGCCGAGCGTGTTCTTCGAGGGGGAGCTGCTCGCCG
>JAOTVO010000141.1 GCA_029863355.1 Candidatus Krumholzibacteriia bacterium | reverse complement strand
TACGAGAAGGGGCTGATATACCGGGGGGACTACATCGTGAACTGGTGCCCCTCGTGCATGACCGCCATCTCCGACGAGGAAGTGGCGTACGAAGAGCGCGACGCCAAGCTGTGGTGGATCCGCTACCCCTGTCCGGACGGGGATGTCGTGGTGGCCACGACGCGCCCGGAGACGATGCTGGGGGACACGGCGGTGGCGGTCAGCCCGGAGGACGAGGAGAAGCGGGCCCTGGTGGGCAAGACGGCCACGCTGCCCATCGTGGGGCGCGCCCTGCCCATCGTCGCCGACGAGGTGGTCGACAAGGCGTTCGGCTCGGGCTACGTCAAGGTCACACCCGCACACGACCCCAACGACTTCGAGATCGCGCGGCGTCACGATCTGCCCCACGTCGTGGTCATCGACCGCCAGGGGCGCATGACCCCGGCCGCCGGCGACGCGTTCGCGGGCATGGACCGCTTCGAGGCGCGCCGGGAGGTGCTCGCCATCCTGGAACGGGAGGGCCTCCTGGTGAAGACCGAGCCCTACCGCCACGCGGTGGGCCATCACGATCGCTGCGAGACCGTCATCGAGCCGCTGTTCTCGCGGCAGTGGTTCGTGCGCATGGCGCCGCTGGCCGAGCCCGCCGTGGCCGCGGTGGAGCGCGACGAGATCACCTTCTATCCGCCGCGCTGGCGCAACGTGTACATGTCCTGGATGAAGAACATCCGCGACTGGTGCATCTCGCGTCAGCTCTGGTGGGGACACCGCATCCCGGTCTGGTACTGCGACGACTGCGACCATCTGACCGTCTCTCGCGCCGACCCCGACCGCTGCGCGGCGTGTGGCGGGGGGAGCATCCGCCAGGACGAAGACGTGCTCGACACGTGGTTCTCGTCGTGGCTGTGGACGTTCTCGCCGCTGGGTTGGCCCGACGACACGCCGGATCTGAAGCGCTACCACCCCACGAGCGTGCTCGTGACCGGCTCGGAGATCATCTTCTTCTGGGTGGCGCGGATGATCATGGCGTCGCTCGAGTTCATGGGCGAGATCCCATTTCGCCACGTCTTCCTCACCGGCATCGTGCGCGACGGTATCGGGCGCAAGATGAGCAAGTCGCTGGGAAACTCGCCGGACCCCATCGACATCATCGAGCGCTACGGCAGCGACGCGTTTCGCTTCACGCTCTCCATGCTCTCCCCGCCCGGCAAGGACGTCTTCTTCGACGAGTCCAAGATCGAGCTGGGCCGCAACTTCGTGAACAAGGTCTGGCAGGCGTCGCGCATGGTGTTGTCCGCGGTGGAGGCGCACGAGGGGACGCTGTTCGGGGCCGAGGGCGAGGCGGGCGATGCGTTCGGCGCCGCCTGGCGGCGCGCGCACGGGAATGCCTTGGCCTTCACGCCCGACCTCACATGGGAGGACCGCTGGATCCTGAGCGCCCTCGAGCGCTGCGCGCTCGACGTCGAGAAGAGCCTCGGCGAGTGGCGTCTCAACGAAGGCACCGCGCGCGTGCACGAGTTCTTCTGGCGCGAGTTCTGCGACTGGTACCTGGAGCTGGCCAAGATCCGCGTCTACGGTGAGGGCGACCGGCGCACGGTACTCGCCGTCCTGCTCTACGTGCTCGGCGAGTCGCTCAAGCTCCTGCACCCGCTGGTGCCGTACGTCACCGAAGAGATCTGGGAGAAGCTTCCCATGACCCGCGGGCTCTTGCTGGAGAACCCGTATCCGCGGGGCGAGGAGGGGCTCTCCGACGCCGAGGCGGACGAGCACGCCGCGCTGTTCCGGCAGATCGTCACCGCCGCGCGCGCCATCCGCGCGGCCTACCACGTCGCCCCGGGGGCGCGCGTCGCCCTGCGCGTGCACACGCCGGCGGACGGCGCCGGGCCGGTCGAGGCAGCAGCCGACGGCATCCGCGCGCTGGTTCGCGCCGATTCGCTGGAGGTCGGTCCCGGCGTGGGCAAGGAGCGCGGCTGCGCGGCCGTGCCCATCGGTGCCTACGAGGTGATCGTGCCGCTCGCAGGCGTCGTCGACCTCGAGGCCGAGCTCGGACGCCTGCGCAAGGAGCGCGAAAAGCTAACCGGTGAGCTGGACCGGGTGCGCCGGAAACTGGGCAACGAGGGTTTTCTCGGCAAGGCCAGGCCGGAGGTCGTCGAGGGCGAGCGGGAAAAGCTCGCGAGAATCGAGGCCGAGCTCGGCAAGCTGGCGGAGTCGATCTCCATCATCCAGGAGTGAGCGCAGGTGATCAGTATGGAAGGAATGAGTGGACGGACGGTCGGCGAGATTTTGCGCGGCAAGCGGGAGGAGCGCAAGATCAGCATGGCGCAAGTCAACGAGGCAACCAAGATCTCGCCCCACGTGATCCGGGCGCTGGAGGAAGACGACTACGGGTTCTTCGCCAGCGACACCTACCTGAAGGGTTTCTTGCGCAGCTACGCGGCCTACCTCGATCTCGACGGCAACCACCTCTGGGGCGCGCTATCGCGCAAGCGGGGCGACTCACCGGACGGGACGGGCACGTTCTGGGACATCGAGGAGACCATGCGCGAAGAGAAGCTCGTCTCGCGCAACCTGGTCCGACGCATGGTCCTGCCCCTGCTGCTCGTGGCCGTGCTCGTCCTGGCCCTGCTCCTGGTCCGCGAGCGGCGCCGGAACGAGGCCGGCTTGACCGTCGGCGCCGCGGAGCGATATGCTGACGGCTGGGTGATGCCGGGTGGGCGAGCGGTTTAGCCTCGTCTCCAACTACCAGCCGACGGGCGACCAGCCCCAGGCGATCGAGGCCCTGTCCCGCGGCCTGGCCGAGGGCAAGCGGGACCAGGTCCTCCTCGGCGTCACCGGCTCGGGCAAGACCTTCACCATGGCCAACGTGATCGCTCGCGCCGGCCTGCCCACGCTCGTCATCTCTCACAACAAGACGCTGGCCGCGCAGCTCTACGGAGAGTTCCGGGGCTTCTTCCCCGAGAACGCCGTCGAGTACTTCGTCTCCTACTACGACTACTACCAGCCCGAGGCATTCGTCCCCTCGACCAACACGTACATCGAGAAGGACGCCTCCATCAACGACGACATCGACCGGCTGCGCATCCGCGCGACCAGCTCGCTCATGTCGCGGCGCGACGTGGTCATCGTGTCGAGCGTCTCTTGCATCTACGGGCTGGGTTCGCCGGAGGCTTTCCGGGCGATGACGATCGAGGTCGAGAGGGGGGACCGCCGTGATCGCGAGGCCTTCCTGCGCGATCTCATCGACATCCAGTACCAGCGCAACGACGTGGCGTTCACGCGCGGCACCTTCCGCGTGCGCGGCGACGTGGTGGAGCTGCGACCCGCGTACGAGGAGGAGGCGATTCGCGTCGAGTTCTTCGGCGACGTGGTGGAGGACATATCCGTCACCGACCCCGTCACGGGACGCCGCGTACGCACGGTGGAGCGGCTGGCGGTGTTCCCGGCCAAGCACTTCGTCACGCCGGAGCCCCTGTTGAAGAGCGCCCTCGAGGGCATTCGCGCCGAGCTGGTCGAGCGACTCGACCAGCTCCGGGGCGCGGGCAAGCTGGTGGAGGCGCAGCGGCTGGAGTCGCGCACCCGCTACGACCTGGAGATGCTCGAGGAGATGGGCTACTGCCCCGGTATCGAGAACTACGCGCGCTTCCTCTCGGCGCGCGCGCCGGGCGAGCGCCCCATGACGCTGCTCGACTTCTTTCCCGACGACTTCTTGCTGGTCGTCGACGAGTCGCACGTGACCATCCCGCAGATCGGGGGCATGTACAACGGCGATCGCTCGCGCAAAGAGACGCTCGTGGAGCACGGCTTCCGCCTGCCCTCGGCGCTGGACAACAGGCCCCTGCGCTTCGACGAATTCGAGAAGCTCATCCGGCGCTTCATCTACGTGAGCGCCACTCCGGGGGGGTGGGAGCTGGAGCGCGCAAGCGGCGAAGTGGTCGAGCAGGTGATCCGGCCCACCGGCCTGCTCGACCCGGCGATCGACGTGCGGCCGGTCGCCGGGCAAATCGACGACCTGGTCGAGGAGATCCGCCGGCGCGTCGACACCGAGGAGCGCGTGCTCGTCACCACGCTCACCAAGCGGATGGCGGAGGAGCTGGCCGACTACCTCGCTTCGCTCGGCATCCGCGTGCGTTACCTGCACTCGGACATCGACGCCCTGCAGCGCGTGGAGATACTGCGGGACCTGCGCCTGGGCGAGTTCGACGTCCTCGTGGGCATCAATCTGCTGCGCGAGGGCCTCGACCTGCCCGAAGTCTCGCTCGTGGCCGTGTGCGACGCGGACAAGGAGGGCTTCCTGCGCAGCGAGCGGAGCCTCATCCAGACGGCGGGGCGCGCCGCGCGGCACATCTCGGGGAAGGTCGTCTTCTACGCGGACTCGGTAACGGATTCGATGCGGCGCGCGATCGACGAGACCAACCGCCGGCGCGTGCGGCAGCTCGCCTACAACGAGGCGCACGGCATCACCCCCAAGGGAATCGTCAAGTCGCTCGAGGAGGTCCGGCTGGCGACGGCCGTGGCAGACGCGCGCAGTCCCGGAGGGGCGGACGTCATCCACGATGCGGGGGCGGCGAGCGAGCACATGGCCGCCGCGCTCGAGTCCGAGATGCTCCGCGAGGCCCAGGCGCTGAACTTCGAGAAGGCGGCAAGCCTGCGCGACCGGCTGGACGAGGTGCGGCTGCAGCTCGTGCTGGAGGCGCAGAACCGGCCCCGGCGCAGCCGCAAGGGGCGCTGAAGGCGCCGCAACGGCAATGGAAAGACCAGACGCGACATACGTGGCCCGCCTGGTGAGCGACGCCCTGACGGAGGACGGGGCCGCGCGAGACGCCACGGCCGCCTTCCTGGCGCTGCCGGCGGGAGCGGTGGACGCCGAGATCGTCCTCGGCGAACCGGCCGTGGTCTGCGGCGTGGAAGTGGCGCGCGAGGTGTTCCACCAAGTCGACCCCGCGCTGGCATTCGTGCCGGCCGTCGCCGACGGCGACGGCGGGCGAGCCGGCCAGGTCGTGGCGCGCCTGCGCGGAGCGGCCTCTGCGGTGGTGGCCGGAGAGCGGGTGGCGCTGAACTTCTTGCAGCGCCTCAGCGGCACGGCCACGCTGGCGTCGCGTTTCGTGGCGGCGGTGCGCGCGAGCGGTGCCGTCATCCTGGACACGCGCAAGACCACGCCGCTTTTGCGCGACCTGGAGAAGTACGCGGTCCGTTGTGGCGGTGCGCAGAACCACCGCCGCGACCTGGCCGCGATGGTGCTGGTCAAGGAAAACCACGTGCGCGCGCTGGGCGGCCGCGAGGCGCTGCTCCGGCGCCTGCGCGGGCGGCGGGCCGGGGGCTTCGTCGAGGTAGAGGTGGATTCACTCGAATTCCTGGACGCCCTCCTGGGCGCTCGCGTCGATCGCGTGATGCTGGACAACTTCTCGCCGGACCACGTTAGCGAGGCCATCGCGCGCATCGAGAAGCACGCGCGCGCCGGCGGGGCGCGCCCCGAGGTGGAGGTCTCGGGCGGGATCACGCTGAACAACGTGCGCGACTACGCCGTGCGCGGCGTCGACTTCATCTCCGTCGGCGCGCTCACGCACTCGGCGCCCGCGGTCGCGATGAGCCTGGAGGTGCTCGCGTGACCGCGGTCGCTCCCAAGGATCGCCTGCTGCCGTCGCGGGTGCGCGCGCATCTGTCCACGCGCGCTTTCGGGCAGCGGCTCTACTACTACCCCGAGATCGGATCCACGAACGACGCGGCGCGCGCGTTGGCCGTCGCCGGCGAGGCGGAGGGAACGGTGGTCTACAGCGACCACCAGCGGGGTGGCCGGGGGCGGGGAACGCGGCGATGGCTGAGCCCGCCCGGTCGCGATCTGCTCTTCTCCGTGGTGCTGCGGCCGCCGGGCGAGCCGCGCTCCGCGCTGCCCGTCACCCTCGTGGTGGCGGCCGCCGCCGCCACGGCGCTCTCGCGGCATACGGGCGCCGACGTGGGCGTGAAGTGGCCGAACGATGTGTGGTGCGGCGGGCGCAAGCTCGCGGGCATTCTCGCCGAGGCGGCCGCGCGGCCGGAACGAACGGCGTGGGCCGTGCTGGGCATGGGGGTCAACGTCAACGCCTCGGCCGGCGAGCTAGATCCATCGCTTCGCGCCACGGCGACGACGTGCCGCATCGTGCGCGGCGCGCTTTTGGACCGCGCCCGCCTGTTCGCCGATCTGCTCTCGGAGATCGAGGACGCCTACGAACGCTTTCGCGCGGACGGGTTCGCCGCGCTCGCCGCGTCCTATGCGGCGCGGCACGTGCTGTCGGGGCGCTCGGTGCGCTACACGCGTGACGGCGCGCCCCGCGTCGCGCAGGTTCTGGGCGTGGCCGGCGACGGCGCCCTCGAGGTGCGGGAGCGGGGAAGCGGCGAGGAGCACAGGCTCTACAACGAGGGAATCGAGGTGATAGCGTGATCCTGTGTGTCGATGTGGGCAACTCGTGGATCAAAATGGCGGTGGCGGAGGAGTCGGGCGTGTTGGGTCGCGAGCGTTGCGCCCTGGCGGAGGTACGGCGCGACGCCGGCGGTCTGGAGCTGGCGGTGCTTCGCTCGACCGCGGCCGTGCTCGCCGTGCGCGGGGCCGTCGTGTGCTCGGTGGTCCCCGAGGTCACGCGTCGCGTTCTCTCCTGCGTGGGCGGAGTGGTCGGGGCAAGACCGGTGCTGGTGACCCACGAGATGCGTTTCCCCATGGAGATAGCGGTGCCGCTGCCGTCGCGCGTGGGCGTCGATCGCCTGTGCGCCGCCGCCGGGGCGCTGGGGGGCCGCCGCCGCCACGCGATCGTCGCCGACGCCGGCTCCGCGGTGACGGTGGATCTGGTCAGCGACGGGAAATACCTCGGGGGCCTGATCTTCGCCGGGCCCGACGCGACGCTCGGCGCGCTGCACGCGCGAAC
>JAOTVO010000140.1 GCA_029863355.1 Candidatus Krumholzibacteriia bacterium | reverse complement strand
GAACGAGGTGTAGTCGAAGTCGTGGCTCTGCTCGTCGGCGCCGGGCGCGTCGGTCCGGTACTCTCCGGTGCCGAACTGGGCCTTGAAGGTCACGTTATCGTCCTTCGTGAAGGCGAAGCCCATGTTGGGGACGAAGAAATCCACTTCGTGCGGTTCCACGAGATCGTTGAAGTGCTGCCTCGTGTGCCAGTGCGAGAGGTAGAAGAACCAGCGCTCGGTGGCGTGAATCCCCAGCGTGAAGTAGGCGAAGCGCTTGTTGACGTCGATCTCGGGCGCGTCCTCGTCGTAGAACACGTCGATGTATTCGCTCTCAAAGGCGAAGCGCCACACCTCGAACGAAAAGTCCACGCCGAGGCGCGCGCGCGGCACGTTGCGGAAGCGGTCCGGCGATCCCCCGAGTGTGTCCTCGAGGCCGACGAAGAAGTTGGTGGGCTCGCCCGTCCCGGACACGCCGATCTGCACGTCCCGGTAGCGCAGGCCGATGCGGCCGCCTCCCATCGCGGCGTCGGTCGTGTCCACGCCGGTCTGCCCGCGGCTGGGGTCGCCGTTCACCGCGGCGGTATTGCCCAGGTACACCGCGTAGTCCAGCTTCACGCCGCCGCCGAGGCCGAAGTAGCCATACGCCTGCGCGTAGGCGCGGCGCGGGACGTACTCCTCGAGCGCCACCTCGTTGGCCAGGGAAGCCTCGTAAACGAGGGGGCGCATGATGTACGGCAGCACCGGCATCCGATTCTTGATCTCGTTTAGTCGGTTGAACTTCGGAATGAGAAGACCGAGCTTGAGCTGGAAGCGATCGTTGGGTGCAAAGCGCACCCACGCCTCCTCGATGTTCAAGGAACCCCAGTTGTGCTCCGACGAGAAGGCGTTGACGGCCTCGACGTTGACGAACGCATTCCAATGCGGGGCGAGGTCGTGGGCGAGGAAGAGGTTGAGCTGCTGGAGGTTGAACGAGTTGGTCTCCTCCTGGGTCGCGAGCTGCGTCTGCGAGTAGAACTGCGCCTGAAAGTAGCCGAAGATGTCGGGGCCGTCGCGCCATCCCTCGGCCCGCGCCGGCGCCGGGCCGACGGCGACCAAGGCGATCCCCGCGACGATCGTGCGCGTCATCCAGCCCATCCGCGTGAATCCTCCCATGGCCGGCCCACAATAGCACGGGGGTCAGACCCTGCCAACTACTCTCGCCATCTCGCTAAGTAATTCCGCAACATGCTGTTAACGGCGTCTCCGGCGTCCGATCCGCGGCGGCCATGCGTGGGGTCGCGGCGACGGCGGCGGCGGGGTTTGTAACCGACACAATGAGAGTAGGTTGAGGAGATCTCTTCTTTCAATCCGCACTAAGCTGGTGTATAATCGGCGCTCGTACGCGGTCGACAATTCGGCGAGCGCGCCCCGTCAGGGCAAGGCGGGCGCTCCGCGGCCCATCGGCAGGTGGCACGACCGGTCTTCGGTCGTGCGTCTGGCGCTGGTCATTCAATCCACTCGGCGGACTCGGGGAGAGCGATACCGCCACACGGAAGCGTCTTCCGTTTGGGAGGTCGTATGTCGCGACTGCGACTAGCGCTCGCCCTGGTGTTACTCCTTTGCGGCTCGGCAGCCGGGCGCGCGGCGGGCGACCCGGTGGCGGCGTTCATCGCCGCCGCCGATTCCATCTCGACGCACGAGGGCGCCGACGCGCTCGCGGGTTTCGTCGGCGCGAACGGCGTCATCGTGGGCGCCGCCGTGGCGCAACTCCTCGACGTCGCCTTCGACGTGGCCGCGCAGGGAGCCGGCGATGCCGCCGGCGAGAACGTGGCCTTCGCCCGCGCCGTCGCCGAGATCCACGCCGCGCGGTCGGGCTCGCGCGTTCCCCTCGAGCTGGTGGAGACGTACGAGGCGTGGACGCCGCAGGCGCGCCTCGCGCGCTCGCGCGCGCAAACCCTCGAGGCCGAGGCGCGCACCGCGCGCAACGCGGGCGAACTCGACCGGGCCGTTTCGCTCTACGAGGAGGCGCGCGGCATCTACGAGATCATCGACGACCGCCATGCGCTCGCCGTCATCCACGGCAGCCTCGGTGTGGTGCACTGGTCCATGGGCGACATGGACGCCGTCGTGTCCGACTACGAGCGCGCCCTCGAAGCGAGACGCGCGGTGGAGGATCGGATCCTCGAGGGGCGCACGCTCAACGGCCTGGGCAGCGCCCATCAGCGCACGGGCGACTACGCCACCTCGGCCGCTTACTACCAGCGGGCGATCGATCTTCGCCGACGGACCGGCGACCTCGCCGGCCTCGGCACCTCGCTCACCTATCTCGGAAATACCTACTACTTGGCGGGCCGTCTAACGGCGGCTCGCGACGCCTACGAGGAAGCGCTGCCCATCCTGGAAGCGCAGGGCGCACCCGAGCAGATGGTGGAGATCCTCATCGGCGTGGCCAACCTCTACTCCGACATGGGACGCATCGACCGCGCCACCGAGACCTATCGGCGTGCCGTCGTGCTCGCCGAGACAAACGCCCTGGACGAGAAGGTCGTCATCTGCCGGCTCAACGTGGCAGACAACCACCGGCGAGGCTCGCTCTACGCGGAATGCTTCGCCGAGTACGACCGCGCCCAGCCGCTCGTCGAGCAGCTCGGCGACGCGCGCTGGCGCGCGCACTTCCTGCGCGACCGCGGCCGCGCGCGCATCGAAGCGGGCGACCTCGACGGCGCGCGCGAAGACCTGATCGCGGCCGCCGCCGTCGCCAAAGAGGTGGACGATCCGAGCTACGCCATCACGACCCAGGTCAACATCGCGTGGTTGTATTGGGAGTTGGGCGCCTACGACCGCTGCTTGCGAGCGGCCGAAGACGCCAAGGGCGCCGCCGAGGAAGCCGGGCAGGCGCGCGCGTACAGCGCCGCGCTCAAGATGATGGCGCTGGCCCAAGCCAATCTGGGCCGGAGGGATGAAGCGCTGGTCAGTCTGGAAGAGGCGGTTGCGCAGGACGAGTACGACGGCCTGGAGTTACTCGCACTCTACGGCAAGCTCAACATCGCCAACCAGATTACCTGCCTGGGACGAGTGGAGGAGGCACGGCGGCATTACTACGCGATCGCACCGGAGATCGCCTCGCAGCGCAAGGTCGAGCTCGTGGCCGACCTGCACCTCGGCATCGCCGACACCTTCGAGCAGGAGTCGCCGGACAGCGCCGTCTACCACTACGAGCGCGCGCTCGCGCTCATCGAGTCCGCGCGCGCGTCGCTGGGGGCGGCGGAGGTGGAGACGGGGTTTCTGCACGGCGAGCGCCGGTTCGTCTACGAGGAAGTGGCGCGCTACTTTGCTTCGCTCTCTCGCGCAGGCGACGACGAATGGTCGGCGCGCGCCTTTCACACGGCGGAGCGCGCCAAGGCGCGCGCCCTGCTCGACCGGCTGGCCGCGGCCTCGACGATGGAATCGACCTCGGAGGAGGACGCGCTCCTCGACGCCCTCTACGCGCTCGACCCCGCCGACCCCGGCCGCGCGGGCGAGTCTGCGCGCCTGCGCGGAGAGATCGAACGATTGCGATCCGAGCGTCGCGCCCGGGCGCTCGGCGTGCTCGGTGGCGACGCCGGCGTAGCGACGCTGGAAGGTCTGCGCGGCGCGCTGCCCAAGCGGACCGCCGCGCTGGCCTACGCGCTCGGCGACACGGCGTCTCTCTTGTGGGTCGTGGACCGGGACGGCGTCAGCCTGCACCGCCTGCCGCCGCGCGGGGAGCTGGTCACGCCGGTGGGACGCCTGCGCGACGCGCTGCGCCAGCCCGGCGCCGGCGACGCGGCACTGCGCCAGTCGGCGCGCGCCCTCTACGAAACCCTGGTTGCGCCCGCCGATTCGCGCGTCGCCCGCGCGGAGCGCTTGCTCATCGTTCCGGACGGCTTCCTGTTCGAGGTTCCGTTCGAGGTGCTGCTCGCCGAGGAGCCGGGCCAGGCGAACGACTGGTCCGAGCTCGCCTATCTGGGCCGCCGCTGGGCCACCGTGTACGCCCCGTCGGCCTCGGTGTATCTCAGCCTGCGCGCGAACAGAAGGAGTCGCTTCGACATAGACCTGCTCGCGTTCGGGGCGCCCGACTTCACGACGCTCGCGGGCGACGGCGCGGCGCTTGCGCCGCTGCCGCACGCGCGTGAAGAGGTGGAGGCCATCTCCGAGCACGTGAAGGACGCGCGCAAGGACGTCCGCCTGGGGGCGAAAGCGACGGAATCCGCATACAAGGAGCGCGCGGCGAGCGCGCGGCCCCGCGTGATCCACCTGGCCACACACGGCCTCGTCGACGCCTCCGATCCCTCCGCGTCGAGCGTCGTGCTGGCGCGTGCCGAGGGCTCGGACGAGGACGGCTACCTGCACGTTGGCGAAATCGCGGCGTCGCGCGCCACGGCAGCGGTGGTCGTCATGTCGGCGTGTGAGTCCGCGACCGGGCGCGTGACGCGGGGCGAGGGTGTGCTCGGGCTCTCGCGCGCCTTCCTCGCCTCGGGCGCGGGCGCGGTGGTCGCGAGCCTGTGGGCCGTCTCCGACGAATCGACCGCTGCGCTCATGCGGACGGCGTACGAACGCATGCTGGGCCAGAAGAAGCCGGCGGCGGAGGCTCTGCAGTTCGCGCGTGCGGAGCTCATGGACGACCCGCGCTACCAGCATCCGTTCTACTGGTCACCGTTCATCGTCATCGGCACGGAGCGGTCGCCATGGTGAAGCTCTCGGTTTCTTTCTCAATCATCGAGCAATACCGAACAGCAGTGGTGTCCAAGCATGGCCGTGAAATTCCGGCCACAGCAGGGGGAATCCCGATGAAACGGTTCATGCCGGTGATCGGCGCCGTGGTTCTGGCGCTCGCGATCACCACGGTGGCGGTGCACGCCACGCAGGTCCTCTTCAGAACGCCGAGGCAACTCGGCGCAGAGTCGGCGCTCGTCGTGCAGGGACGCGTGACGAGCGTGCAGTCCTACTGGAACCCGTCGCATACGAAGATTCTCACCGAGACGCGCGTCGTGGTGGAAGACACCTTCAAGGGCACGCGCGCCGGCGCGGTGACCGTGATGCAGCTGGGCGGCGTAGTGGACAACGTGCGCATGACGGTGCACGGAGCGCTGCAGTGGCGGGAGGGCGAAGAGGTCGTGCTCTTCCTGGAGCCCTTCGACGCGGGGCGCTACCAGGTGTCCGGCTTCACGCAGGGGAAATTCGGCGTGGAGCGCGACGAAAGCACCGGCGAAGCCTACGTGCGGGCCCTGGAGCAGCGCGATGCGGAAATGGTGGGAGTACCCGGCGCCGAAACGGGCGCGGTCGTCAAACCCAAAAAGATGCGCGTGGCCGCGTTCATAGCAAACGCTCTGGGGAAGGAGTGATCGGCGATGAAAAAGCGTAACCTCATCGTGCTGATTCTCCTCGGCGTGCTCGCGGTGGTCTCCATTGGCGTGCACGGCATCATTCCCGGCGACAGCGACGGCGACGGCGTGCCCGATCTCGACGATGCCTGCCCCGCCGAGGACGCCTCCTACTTCGACCGCGACGGCGACGGGTGCATCGACGACCCCGCCGGCGCGCGACACGTGGAGTACTGGGGCTGGGTGGACTCCGTCATTACCTACGTGATCAACGAGGACGGCGCCACGGCCATCACCAACGGCAGCGACTTTGCGGCCATCCAGACGGCGATGAGCACGTGGCCGGCAATCGCGGGCACCGACATCGCCGTCACCTACGGCGGCACCACGCCGCTGGCGGTCGCGGTCGCGGCGGATAATGTCAACCTGGTTACCTTCAAGGACAACACGTACGCGTTCGCCAGCGCGGTGCTCGCCGTGGGGATCGCCACGTCCTTCGAGGTGGACTCGCTCCACAACGGCCGCCTCTACCGGCCGGGCGAGGTCGTCGACGCCGACATGCTCTTCAACCCGGGCAAGCAGTTCAAGACGGCGAGTCAGGGCGTAGTCGGCAGCTTCATCGAGGGCGTGGCCATGCACGAGGCCGGGCACCTCTTCGCCCTCTCGCACACGGCCATCCGCTCCTCGACGCTCAACTATATTCTGCCCGGCGGGCTGGCCGCGGCGTCGCTGGAGACGGACGACGAGCTGGTCTTCCTCAAGGCGTATCCCGACGCGGCCACGAAGGCCAGCGCGAACCGCATCGCAGGCGTTGTGACCGACGGCTATACGACCAACCCGGTGCCGGGCGCGATCGTCTTCGCCATCGACGTGGCCAGTGGCGACACCACGGCGTGCGAGTACACGCTTCCCGACGGGAGCTACACTTTCTTCGGTGTTCCCGACGGGAGCTACTACATCTCCATCTACCCGCTCGACGGCAGCTCGCCCATCGCCTTCATGCAGGCGGGGAACGTGAACCCGCTGGTGGCGGCGAACGTGCAGACGGTCTTCGTTCCGGAGTACTACGACGCGGCCGAGTCGGCGAGTGACGACGCCACGGCCAAGACCGGCGTGGCGGTGAGCGGCGGAGCCACCGCCACCGTCAATCTCATTACCAACATCGACGCCGTGGCACCCACCGTCGTGCAGACGACGCCGGGCAACGGCGCCATCAACGTGGCCTCCGACGCGGCCATCGTGCTCCGCTTCTCCGAGGGGATCAACACGGGCACGCTCGCGGCCAACTTCCACCTCGTCCGGAGCGACCTGACCGGCATTGGCGGCAACGCCACCATCTTGTCGGACGACAGCCTCGTCATATTCGTGCCCCTCTCGCCGCTCGGCTTCGACGAGAACCTCGAGCTCACGCTGGACACGGGGCTGCAGGACAAGTTCGGCAACGGTCTGGTGGCGCCCTACGTGCTCGTGTTCAGCACCGAGCCGGAACCGCCGCTCTCGGTATCGAGCCTCGCGCCGAACAAGGGAATCGCGGGAGCGACCGTGGTGATCAACGGCAACGGCTTCTCGGTG
>JAOTVO010000003.1 GCA_029863355.1 Candidatus Krumholzibacteriia bacterium | reverse complement strand
ATCGGCGAGCTGCCGCCGGCCGCGCAGGCCAAGCTGCTGCGCGTCCTCGAGGAGCGCCGGGTGACGCGCGTGGGCGGCGAGCGTGCAATCAAAGTGGACGCGCGCGTGATCGCCGCCACCCACCGCAACCTCGAAGCGGACATTGCCGCCGGGCGCTTCCGCCAGGATCTCTACTACCGGCTGAACGTGCACACCCTGCACGTACCGCCGCTTCACGACCACCGCTCCGACATCCCCGATCTGGTCGAAGCGCTACTCGCGGCCACGTGCGAGCGCTTCGGCGTGCGCCGCAAACGCGTCGCCCCCGACGCGCTGGAAGCGCTCATGGCGCACGACTGGCGGCGCAACAACGTGCGCGAGCTGCGCAACGCCATCGAGCGCATGGTGATCGCCACCGACGCCGACCTGATCGGCGCCGCCCAAGTCCCCACCGAGGTGCGCGGCGACCAACCGCCCCGCCCCGCCGCAGCCGCGTCGCGCACGCTCAAGGAACTCAAGGCCGAGGCCGAGCGGCAGATCGTCGTCGCCGCCCTCGAGCGAAACGAGTGGAACATCACGCAGACCGCGCGGGAGCTCGGCCTCGCCGACCACGCCAGCCTGCTCAAGATCATGCGCCGCCACCGCCTGAAGCGGTCGTGAGCGGGCGGCGTCACCTCAGCAGCACGAGTCTTCTGGTAATCGCGCCCGTGGCCGTCTCCAACCGGCAGAAGTAGACGCCGGAAGGAACCGGGCCGCCTCGGGTGTCCCGGCCGTCCCACGTCGCGCGGTGGCCGCCGCCGGGCCGCCAGCCTTCCTCGAGCGTGGCGACGAGCCTGCCCCGCGCGTCGTAGATGCGCAGGTCCACGGGCGACGCCGCGGGCAGTGTGTACGCAATCACCGCGCGTGATGCGAAGGGGTTGGGGTAGGTACGCAGGATCGGCGCAACGGATGGCGGTTTAGCCGAAACGCCGGTGGGGGTCTCGACGAAGACCCACCCCACCATATCGAGCTCTTCATGGGGAATGCAGTAGTAGCGAACGGTGTCCGGCTCGGTGAACACGAACTCGAAGCTCGGCTTGTAGGCGCTGATGATCCCGTTGAAGAGGTCGCCGGAAGTGGGGTCCTGGCTGCCGTAGCCGCTCGTGACGGTGTGGAGGCCCGCATTGGTCCAGACCCAGCGTACCGTGTCGCCGGCGACGATCGACAGATAGATGGGGTCGAAGGCAAAGCCGATCTGCACGACGGTGTGTGTCGTCGCGCGCGCGGGCATGACGCCCATGAGGAGCGAGAGGACGAGGGCCGTGATGGGGGTGGGCAGGGCGCGCATGGCAAGTCGCGTGGAGCCGACGGTGCCTTACCGTACGCGGGGCGCTGGTGCCTCGTCAAGGTGCCCACGAGAAAGGTGTCCCATAGGACACATCCGAGGCGATCGATGTGTGTCCTGCTGAACACATTTCCCTCCGGATCGCCCCACTTGTTGCGGCCGACCATCATTGTAACATAAGTATTTACAATAGGTTAATGTACTAAGGGCGAGTCTGCCGCGCGCTGGCCGGGCGCTTGCGCTTAGGGATGTACGAAGCAATCGAGTCACCGGGCCCGGAATGGGCCGTCAACGCAAGGGAGGTTCGCCATGTTCAAGTCCATCATGAGCCGTCTGATTGCCGGCATCGCGGGCGTCGTGCTACTCGCGGTCCTGTCGGCTGCCATCGCGGGATGCGGCGGCGACAAGCAGGAGGCAAAGAAGGAAGTCACCGTCCGGACGAAGCAGCCGGTCACGCCGCGGCCAGCCCCCGTCACGCCGAGCGCGGAGGTGGCGCAGACGCCGGCGCCGGTCACGCCGCCGGCAGCGCCTGAGCCGCCGCGGGAGGTGACCTTCGAGGAGTCGGAAGCCGCCTACTTCGACGGGCGCTACACCGAGGCCACCGAACTTTTCACGCGCTACACCGAGCGCAAGCCCGACAATCCGTGGGGGCACTACATGCTCGGTCTCTCGGCGTGGAAGGCCGGGAGCCATGAGACCGCCGAGCAGGCGTTCGAGCGCTCGCTCGCGCTCGACGGGGGCCACGTCAAGAGCTGGCTCAACCTGAGCCGCGTGCTCCTCGAAACGAGTCGTCCGGAAGAGGCGCTGGTCAGCATCGACGAAGCCGTGGCACTCGATCCGCAGTCGGGCACCGCGTACCGGCTGCGCGGCCGCGCGCTCCATCAGATCGGACGCACCGACGACGCCATCGGCGCCTACCGCCGGGCGATCGAGCTCGATCCGCGGGACTCGTGGGCCATGAACAACTTGGCACTCGTGCTCATCGAGGGCGAGCGTTGCGAAGACGCGCTGCCCGCACTGGCGCGGGCGGTCGAGCTGCGCGACGATGTCGCTGTCTTCTTCAACAACCTGGGGATGGCGCTCGAGCGCACGGGCCGCTTCCGCGCGGCCGAGGAGGCGTACGCGAAGGCGACGGCACTCGACGCAACGCACGAGAAGGCCGCCGAGAACCTCGCCCGCATCGCCGAGGTGCGGGAGGATCTGGACGTCATACCCGTGGATCTGGCCGCCCTGGCGCAGCGCTTCGCCGAGGAGATCGAGGGTACCTCCACGCTCGCGTCCGACACCGCCGATGACGCCGCCGTGGATGCGATCGCCATGGAGCCGTCGACCGTTCTGCGCGAGACCGAAGCCGACTCCACCGGTAGCGGTCCGCGCTGACGCCGCCCGCGCGGCGTTTCGGCTGGAGGCAAAGAAGGAGGGCCCTTGCGGGCCCTCCTTGCTTTTGTGATTAAGGCCATTCCGGACTTCCCGTTGGTATATGGCACGTCCCCTTCTCTCCTTGCTTGAGCTCCGGCGAGCGTGGGGCCGCGATGAGCCAAGTTGTGAGGAGCAACTGCACGCTGCGCCTCAAACTGTCTACGAGGCGTTGACGCGGTCAGCGCCGGAGCCGATCGCGCAACCAGCCCTTGATCTGCCGGGCGCGCAGCCGCGCGAAGCGCCAGTGCTCGTGGAAGAAGGGCGCCGGATCACTCCACCGGAACACGTCGGCGTGGATTCCCGGCGCGAATCCGGACAGGTACTGGAGCGTGGCGCGAGGCTTTCCGACCCGCGCCCCGGTGGCGGGTGGGTCGCCGCCGCCGAAGTAGTCGAGGAGCGACTCCAGGTCGCCGGCGTGCCAGCACGTGCGGCTCCCCGTGCGGATCGGTCCCGGCGCGGGAACCTCTCCGTGCAGGAAGTAGCGGTAGATCCACCAGGGGAAGTCCCAGCCGGCGTCGATCGACCCCTGCACGGATCCCCAGAGGCGGCCGTTGGTCTCCATGTACCAGAGCCGTTTCTGGTCGTGGCTCACGAAGAAGGCCAGGTGTGCCACGCCGTCCCATTCCAGCGCGCGCATCATGGCGCGCGCGTGCCGTTCCGCCTCGGGGTGGAGCGGCACGATACGGCGCAGCACCCCGAGCCCGCGGAACCGCCGCAGCGAGTGGTACTCGTGGATGGCCACCGTATCCCCGCGCGCGGCGAAGCAGCAGAGGTTGTGGACGTAACCGACGGCGCATTCCTGGAACAGCGGATAGACGCCGTGCGGGCAGTAGCGCGCGATCAAATCGCGCAGCTCGCGCTCGTCGCGCGCGTAGGCGACGCGGAAGGGGAAGCGTGGCGCGTCGGGATTGAGGTTGTCCGGCGGCTTCATGACGATGGGGAAGCCGAGGTGCGCGATCATCTCGGGAATCTCGCCAGGGGCGCGAAGCTCGTACTGGCGCGGGCAGGGGATCCCCAACTCGCGCGCGAGGGTGAGGTTGCGGCGCTTGTCGAGGACGTTGGCGACGGACTCGGCGCCGGCCGTCGCCAGGCGCGCGAGGGGCTCGATGCGGTCGCGGTATCGGTTCAAGACGGCGAGCGTGGCGTCCGGAACTGGGATGACGAGGCGCACGCCGAAGCGCTCGACCATATCGTGGACGCAATCGATGAAGCCGGCGGGATCCTCGGCGGGGGAAGGGTAGAGCGCGGTGAGCTTCGCGCAACGCGAGCGGAAGGTCACCTCGCGCGACTTGCCCGCCACCACGAAGGGGACGCCGCGCCGCGCCAGCGAGCGCGCTACGGCGAGCCCCGTTCGCGACTCGCCGCCGGCGATGAGCACTTCGGCTTTTTCGAAAGAGCGCGTGCGCCGCAATACCGGCTCAGTTCGTGTTGCCCACGTGTCCCGTTGTGCCGCTGGGGGCGGCGTTCGATGCTCCGCCTTTGGCCGCCGCGTCCCGCTTCGGCTAGGTGAGATTTCGATTCTACAGAGCCGACCCCGTGGCGTCAACGGCCACCCCAGTCGTCGCGCGACTGTGCTATGATGTCGTGCCGGTGTCGGCGTTCTCGAAAGGACAAGGAGATCCGTGAAACAAACGAAGGACATCGCCGCGCGCACTCATTCCGGATCGGAGCGATGGTCGGTGGCCTCCCTGGAGTGGGCTTGCGGAACCGCGCTGGTGGCGGCGAGCGCCGACTTCATGGTGGGGGTGGTGGCGGGTGGGACGAGCTATCGCGAGCCGGCCACGGCGCTGGCCAGCCTGGCGGCGGCGGCCGGTGTCGCCTTTGTCGCGTATCTCGCGCTGCGCGCGCTCGCCGGGCTTGCGCTGCGCGGGCGAGCGAACGCCAACTCACAGTCCGCGGCGGTAGGGTTCTTCGTCGCCACGCTCTTCGCGATCGTGAGGATCGACGCCATCGAGGTGGCCCCGTCGGCCGTGCTCGACACGACCATCGCGCTCGCCGTCGCGGCCGCGGTGGCCGCGTGTGGCTACATGGCGGCCGAGCGGGCGCGCGCTACCGGGGGGCGGGCTCCCGCGCGCGTAGCGCGCGCGCTTCCAGCTCTGGCGCTGATCGCCGCTGCGCACGCGTGGATCGGTTTCGTGGGGATCGGCGACGTGACTTCGCTGCGCTTCGCGCTGGCCAGCGTGCTGGCGCTGATCGTGGCAGTCGGCGTCTTCTTGGTCGCGTGGGCCGCGCCGCCGCGTCGGGCGCAATGGGTGGTCGTCGCCACGCTCGTCGTCGTGATCGCCGCTGGCGCGGCGGGCATGGCGCGGGTGGCCAGCGCCGGTCCTCGCCACGGTGCTTCGCGGACGGACCACGGGGTCCGTCACGTCGTCCTGATCACAATGGATACGCTGCGCCGGGACGCGCTCTCGTGCTACGGCTCCGAGACGGTGCGCACGCCCAACATCGATTCCATCGCGCGCGACGGGTGCCTCTTCGAGAACGCCGTGTCGCCGTCATCCTGGACGCTGCCCGCTCTTGCTTCGATGATGACGGGACTGCCAGCGTCGGTGCACGGCGCGACGCGCACGAATTCCGTCATCCCGCCCACGATGCGCACGCTTGCGGAGTACTTCCACGACGCCGGCTACCTGACGCAGGCCTTCGTCACCAATGCGGTGCTGGCGCCGCATCGTGGGATCGCGCGGGGCTTCGCCGAATATGCGCTGGCACACGGCGCGTGGCGTGCACTCAGTCTCGGCGAGACCATCGTCGAGGCCCTGACGCCGGCCCCGCTCCCACGCAAGGCCACGCCGGCGGAGCTCACGGATGCCGCCGTCGCGTGGGTGGACGCACACCGGGACGACGACTTCTTCCTGTGGGTCCACTACCTCGACCCGCACTTGCCGTACGAGCCACCGGCACACTTGGTCGAGGGCGGCGCTCGCGACGACCTGGGCACCGTGCTCCGCGTGGATTCGAACACGCGCACCTCGATGAGCACGTTCGGCGACGCCGAACGGCGCGCGTGGGCGCGCTCTCTATACGACGGGGAGGTACGCTGGGTGGATGTACAGATCGGCCGGCTGCTGAGGACACTTCGCGAGAGCGGAATCTACGAGGACGCCCTCGTCATCTTTGGCTCCGACCACGGCGAGGAGTTCTGGGATCACGACGGCTTCGAGCACGGGCACACCCTCTACGGCGAGCTGGTCGACATGCCCCTCATCGTCAAGGGACCGCGCGCGCGCGGCGGCGTGCGCCTTGATGCGTACGTGACGACCGCCGACGTCATGCCGACCATTCTCGATATCTGCTCCATCCCGTTCGACTCGACGGAGTTCTCCGTATCCATGTCACGCAACCTCGACGGGACCGTCCCGGCGCCCGGCGGGCGCACGCTCTACTCCGCGGGCACCCTGTTCGCCAGCGAACGCGAGGCGGTCGTGTTCGAGGGCGTGAAGTACATCCGCTCGGCGGTTACCGGGCGCGAGGAGCTCTACGACTTGCGGCGCGATCCTCGGGAGCTGCGCTCGCTGGTGGCGGTGGAAGCGGGGCTGGTGGCACGCGTTCGCGTTCTGATGGAGGAGCACCTCGTGCGCGCCGAGGCGTACTGCCGGGACCACGGCGTCACCCGGACCACCGTCGAGATGGACGCAAACGAACTGCGGCAACTCCGCGCGTTCGGCTACCTGTAAGACGCCCTCAGTAAGTCCAGGACACGGACGTCACGATGCCGTAGTCCTTCTTCACCTCTCCCGTGGAGGGAAACTTGCTGTCGTAGCTGAGGTAGTAGCTCAGGTCGAAGAAGAAGTCGCTCACCAGCTCGTGGCGGAGCTTGATGTTGAACTCCAAGCGATAGCGCTCGCTCTCGGTGAAGCTCGGGAAGTACGTGAGGACGGTGTTGATGTCCGACTTCGGGGAATCGTACTTGAAGAAGGAGTAGCTCGTCGTCAAGACCCCCTCGATGCTCTCCTGCGTCTGAGTCGTATCGGTGCCGAGCTCGGAGTTGAGGGCGACACCCGCCGTGATCTGGAGCATCTGCCGGTTGCTGCGTATCGCGTTCACGCCGGAGCCAAGGCTGCCGATCAGCCGGCGCCGGAGACCGATCCCGTCCACTTCTTCCGGAGCAGCCGGTTCCACGTCGTTGAAAACTTCCCCTTGCGCGATGTCTCCTCGTCCGTTCCCTTGTCCGTGACGATGGCGTTGGCCTTGGTGTCGACCAGGTTTCGCTCCGTACGAAAGATGTTCGCCCAATCGAAGGTGAGCTGCGCCACGCTGCTGGCCCGCGTGTAGCTGAAGCCCAGGCTGAGCGAGCCGTCGAACCGGTCCAAGAACGATTGCTCGATGGGCGTGATCGAGACCACGTTGACGAGATCGAGCGCCGCCACCGCGTCGACGCCCGTCACGCGCATCACCGAGTCTCCCTGTTCCAGGTGGGGCGTGCCGAAGAAGCGGGCGCCGCTCGACACCTCGACGCGGAAGTAGTACCCGCTCTCGAGCCCGATTACCTTCTCCCACTTAATGTCGAGGGTGCCCATGTCGTCGGTCTTGACCGTGAGCATGCCGCGCTGGAGCTCTTTGATCTCGCAGGTGACGTGGTCGCCGTTCAAGACGACGACCACGTCGGTCTTCGCGCGCGCGAAGACGTCCGTCGCGGCGGCGAGGGGCAGATTGACCACGGGAACGAGGCAGGCGGTGAGTCTCCGCATGGCGTCCAGGCTACACCGGTTCGACGACGAGGGCAACGCCCCATGCGGGCTCACTCGCTGCGCAGCGCCTCGACCGGGTCGACGCGCGCCGCGCGGGCGGCGGGGTAGAGGCCGGCGGCGAGGCTCACCGCCACCCCGAACGAGATAGCCAGGGCGACGAGCCACACGGGCAGCGCGAAGGGGTCGAAGATCGGCATGTCCTCGCGCTTCATGATCTCCTTAGCCACGAGCGTCACCACGCGCGTCGCCCCCCAGCCGACGGTGACGCCCAGCGCCGAGCCGACGGCGCCGATCACCGCCGACTCCATCAGGAAGAGCCCGCGGATCACGCCCTCGTTCGCGCCCAGCGACTTGAGGATGCCGATCTCGCGGCGGCGCTCGCTCACCGCCATCACCAGTGTATTGATGATGCCGAGCGAAGCGGTGGCGAGCGCGATCAGTCCGACAACGCCGAGCCCCAAGTAGTAGTAGACCATGAAACGCTGCATCTCTGCGAACTGCTCGGCGAAGCTGTACGCGCGAAACCCCATCGCCTCGGCGGAGTCCTTGACCGCGGAGTGGTTCGCCAGCGGCTCGAGCTCGAGCGTCACGCGCGGAAAGCTGCGGCTGTCGTAGGCACCGCCGGGGTCGAAGAGCCTGCCCTCGCGCGCGGCGGCCAGGAGATCGGCGGGATTCTCGGTGACAGCGAAGCCGCCCTCGTGCAGGCGCTGCGCCGTGCGGTCCGGGATGACCACGGGCGAGGTGTTCATGCGGTACTCGGGGTCGTCGGGAGCGACCGCGGCAATGGTGAGGGTGTCCGCCACGGTAACCTGCCGGTTCATGAGCGCCTCGAAGAAACGCGACATCCGCGCCCCCAGCTCGCGCTGGATGAAACGGCGCTGGTAGTCGGAGTGGTAGATGGAATCGAGCACGACGGTACGCAGCAGGCGGCCCACCTCGCGTCTCGGGTGGTCGATGGTCGCCGCCAGCGCGCTGTCCAGGCTGGCCACGCGCATCGAGATGACCAGCGTCCGGCCGACGAGCGAGTCGGGGTCGGCGCCAATGCGCTCCACGAACTCGTGCGTGACGATCGCCTCCCGCGCGGACTCCGAAGAGAACTCCGCCCCGCCCAGGACCCTGGCGAAGAGCGGCGTGCGCAGGGCCTCGAGTGTGAGCGCGCGCGCCGTGGTGGTCACGGTGGTGTCGAGAACCGTAGCCGTCACGTCGAACGACGCGTACGGATAGGCAAGGCGCACGCCGGGGATCTGCGCCAGCTTCTCCACCGCCGCGCCGTCGAGCACGGCGGCGCGCGTGGTGTCGCTGGCGTTATGGTGCAGGGGGCGGACCGACATCTGGTTCAAGAGGCCGAACTCCCTGAAGGCCGTGCGGAAGTAGCGATGGTTGCCCGCCGCGAAGGAGAGCATGGCGACGAACGTGGCGATGGCGATCACCACTCCCGCGGTCGTGAGCGTCGCGCGCAGCTTGATGCGCCAGAGGTTGCGCAGGGAGATATCGACGACGTCGCGCAGCGTCATGGCACTCGGGCTCCCCTGCTCATGCGATGTCCACGACGCGGCCGTATTCCATGCGCAGCACGCGGTCCGCGACGCGGCGCGCCATGTCCGGATCGTGCGTCACCAGGACGACGGTAATGTGGTCACGCGGCAGCTCGCCCAGTACGTCCATGATGGCCGCCGTGTTCTCGCGGTCGAGGTTCCCGGTGGGCTCGTCGGCGAAGAGGATGCCGGGGCGCTTGACCAGGGCGCGCGCGATTGCCACGCGCTGCTGCTCGCCGCCCGAGAGATCGAGGGGGCGGTGGTGCAGGCGGTCGGCGAGCCCGAGCCGCTCCAGCATTGCGGCGGCGCGGGTGCGCCGCTCCCGGCGCGGCGTGCCGTCGAAGTAGAGCGCCATCTCGACGTTGGCGAGGGCGGTGTGCTGGGGGAGCAGGTTGAAGGTCTGGAAGACGATTCCCACCGAGCGCGCGCGGTACTCGGCCAAGGCGCGGCGCGAGAGGGCGTCCAGGCGCCGGCCCTCGACCTCGACGTGGCCGGCGGTAGGCGTGTCCAAGCCAGCGAGGAGGTTGACCAGGGTGGACTTGCCCGACCCCGACGCCCCGACTACGGCGAGGAACTCGCCGCGCGCCATGGCCAGGTCGACCCCGTCCACGGCGCGCACCTCGTGCCGGGCGCGCCGGTAGACGCGCTCGAGGCGGTGGGCCTTGATCCAGGCCTCGGCAGCAGGGGGGTCTGTCGTCATCGTCCGCTCGGTTTCGCCACGGCGTCCGCCCATGATACACCGTTTCGTTTGCCGCCGCGCGTGCTATGATCGGCCCGCTATGGAATCGCGGGTCGAATCGATCGCGGTGGAGAAGACGGGTCGACCGCTCCGCCTCGCTCCCCGCGAGAAAGTCGGCGTGATCATCGTCGACTCGTTTCCGGCCCTGGGGACGCTCACGGCCGCGCGCTTCCTCGAGTGGGCGCGAGAGAACCCGGAGGGGGTGGTGGCGCTCCCCACGGGGAAGACACCCGAGCACTTCATCAAGGAAACGAGACGCTTCCTGCACGGCTGGGGTCGCCGGACGACCCAGCGCGAGCTGGCACAGTACGGAGTGGAGGCGCGCGAGAAGTGCGATCTCCGCGGCCTGCGCTTCGTGCAGATCGACGAGTTCTACCCCATCGACCCGCTGCAGCACAACAGCTTCCACTACTACGTCCACGAGTTCTACATCGGCGGCTTCGGTCTGGATCCCTCCCGGGCCATGCTCATCGATTGCAGCCGCGTGGGGCTCCAGCGCGGGACGAGCCTCAAGGAAGTGTGGCTGGACGACGCGGTGGATCTCTCCCTGCGCCACCGCCAGGCGCGCTCGAAGCAGGAGCGATTACAGCGCGACGTGATCGAACGTATCGACACCTGGTGCATGGAGTACGAGGCGCGCGTCAGGGCGTGCGGCGGTATCGGCTTTTTCCTCGGCGGCATCGGGCCCGATGGACACATCGGTTTCAACGTGCGCGGTTCGGACTTTTACTCGACGACCCGCCTGACGGCGGTGAACTACGAGACGCAAGCGGCCGCCGCCACCGACCTCGGGGGCATCGAAGTGGCGAGCAGGCGCCTCGTCATTACCGTCGGCCTCGCCACCATCACCTTCAATCCCGAGTGCGTCGCCGTGATCATCGCGGCGGGAGAGGCCAAGGCCGCCATCGTGCGCGACGCGATCGAGAGCGAGCGGAGCATCCGCGTGCCCGCGACCGCGCTGCACGTGCTCGAGGGCGCGCGCTTCTATCTCACGAAGGGGGCTGCCAAGGACCTGGGCGAACGCAGGGTAGCCGCGCTGCGCGCCGCCGAGCCGCTCGCCCCACGCGAGGTCGAGCGGGTGGTAATCGACCTCGCCGTGAACCGGCGCAAGCGCGTGCTTTCGCTCACCCGCGAGGACTTCGAGGACGATCGCTGCGCGGCCGCCGTGCTGGAACGGAGCGGGCTCGACGCGGGCGAGATCTGCGCGGGCGTGGTCCGCCGGCTGGAGCAGGGAATAGAAGCGGGCTCGCGACTGTTCAAAGACGCCGTGTTCCTGCACACCGAACCGCACCACGACGATCTCATGCTCGGGTGCCTCCCCTTCATCGTGCGCCACGTGCGCGAGCATGGCACGAAGCACCACTTCGCCACACTCACCAGCGGCTTCACCGCGGTGACGAACGCCTTCATGCTCAAGCGGTGCCGGCGACTGCTCGACTTCATGGGCACGGAGGGGTTCGCAGCGCTCGTGTCCGAAGGTTACTTCTCGCGCGACGACATACTGTTCCGCAATCGCGACGTGTGGCAATACCTGGACGGGGTGGCGGCGGAATCCTCGGGGATGCGATCCGACGGCGAGATGCGGCGGTTGTACCGCAACCTGACCGAGTTGTACGGCGAGACGAGCCGCGAGACATTGCGCGGGCGGGTCGAAGAGCTGATCGGGTACTTCGAGACACAGTATCCCGGCGGTAAGGATCCGGATCACATCCAGAAGCTCAAGGGTATGTGCCGCGAGTGGGAGGCGGACTGTCTGTGGGGTTACTTCGGTTGGCGCGGCGAGTCCGTGCGACACCTGCGCCTCGGCTTCTACACGGGCGACGTGTTTGCCGAAGAGCCGACCGTCGGGCGCGACGTGCTTCCCGTGGTGAAGCTCCTGAACGAGGTGCGACCGGACGTTATCACGCTCGCGCTGGATCCGGAGGCCAGCGGGCCGGACACGCACTACAAAGTGCTGCAGATCATCACCGAGTCCTTGCGCATCTACGAAGAGCAGTCGGGAAGGCGCGAAATCATCATACTGGGCTATCGCAACGTGTGGCAGCGCTTCCACCTCCGCGAGGCCGACGTCATCGTCCCCGTGTCATTGAACATGTTCGCCCTGCAGCGCAGCTCGTTTCTCAACACGTTCATGTCACAGCGTGACGCTTCCTTCCCCAGTCACGAGCATGACGGCCCGTTCTGCGAGCTTGCACAGAAGATACAGGTGCAGCAGTACCATATACTGAAAACGTGTCTGGGCCGCGCGTACTTCCACGAGCATCCCAGTGCCCTCATCCGCGCCACGCGCGGGCTCGTCTTTCTCTCGCGCATGGACCTGGACGAACTGTATCGTCACTCGCGCGAGCTTCGTAAAACGACGGAGAACGTGTGACGGCGCCTGGCGCCGGCGGGGCGAAACGGTGACCATGCGGACCCAGGGAGACGAAGCGTCGCGGGCGTCGGCGGCCGTCATCGTCGCGCACCCCGACGACGAGGTCCTGTGGGCGGGCGGCGCGATACTCTCTCGCCCCGCGTGGGAGTGGACCATCGTGACCCTTTGTCGCCGCGACGACCCCGACCGCGCCCCCCGCTTCCGCCGCGTCCTGGAGCGCCTGGGAGCCGGCGGCGCCATGGATGACCTCGACGACGGGCCCGATCAGACACCGCTCGACGAACGTGCCGTCGAGGAGTCGGTGCAAGCGCTCGTGGGGGATCGCCGCTGGGACGTCGTCTTCACGCACAGTCCCTTCGGCGAGTACACGCGTCACCGCCGGCACGAAGAAGTGTCGCGCGCGGTGACCGCGCTGTGGACGAGCGGGGCCCTGCGCGCGGACGAGCTTCGGCTCTTCGCCTACGAGGATGGCCAGCGCCGTTATCTTCCCCGCGCCATCGAGGGCGCGCACGAGGTGGTGCGCCTGAACCAAGCCACGTGGCGCGCCAAGCGCGGGCTCATTCAGGATCTCTACGGGTTTGCATCCGACTCATGGGAGGCCCGCGTCACGCCACGCACGGAGGCGTTCTGGCGCTTCGCCACACCCGGCGACTATCGGACCTGGCTCCGGTCGCACCAACCTCACACACCAGGAGGAGAGAAGTGAAAGCGCTCGTGCTCTACGACTACCCGCCGCCGCCGGCGGGACTGGCAACGCAGGGAGACCTGCTCTACCGCGGGCTCACGGAGATTGGTGTGGACGCACACGCCGCCCACTTCGAGTCGCCGCAGGAGAAGGAGTGGTACTACCGGTGGTTCGAGCCCGACGTAGTGGTCGGCGTCGGCTACTGGGGGCACACGCCGCATCTGGTGCTGCACCCGATGCGCTACGGCGCGCAGCCGGTGCCCTGGCTGGTGGCCGACGGCTACGTCGCCAACTACGTGGAGATTCTGGACAAGCTGCCGCTCATCCTCACCACGTCGAACTGGGTCCGCGACATGTACATCCGCGACGGGCTCAAGGGCGACAACATCGAGGTGCTCCCCGTGGGGTGCGATACCGACGCCTTCCGTCCGCGCGACAGGACCGACCCCAAGGTGGCCGCGGTGCGCGAGACCTTGGGGGTGGCGCCGGACCAGATCCTGGTCCTCACCGTCGGCGGCGACGCGGCGTCGAAGGGCTCGCAAGAGGTCATGCAGGCGCTGTCCCTCATCGACAAGGAGGCGCCGGACTGGAAGTACGTCTGCAAGGTATGGCCGCAACCACGGACCGAGCAGCAGAACCTCCAGGACCTGCAGCTGGCGACGCACCTGGGCATCGACAAGAACGTCACCTACACCACCAACGTGGTATCGCGCAACTTCATGGCCTACCTGATCTCCGCATGCGACATCTACGCCGGTCCGTCGCGCCTGGAGGGCTTCGGCATGCCGCAGGTCGAGGCGGGCGCGAGCGGGCGGCCCGTGATCGGGATCAAGGCCATGGCGATGCTGGACACGCTCGTCCACGGCGAGACCGCTTTTCTCGCCGACGTGGCCATGGAGATCCAGCTGCGCGAGGCGATGGTCGGGGAGGATGAGGAATACAAGCGCGGCCGGCGCGTGGTGTTTCCCGCGCCGCGGACTGTTGACTACCGCGCCAGCGTGCCCGACATCGCCGACTACCTGCTCGAGCTGATGCGTTCGCCGGACCTGCGACAGCGCATGGGCGAGGCGGGACGCAAGCGTGTAGTGGAACGCTTCGACTACCGCGTTGTGGCTCAGCGGTTCGTCTCCATCGTCGCCGAGCGCCTGGGGATCACCTGAGATGGCACGCGGTCACGACGCGCCCGTGGCGGCTGCCCGCGCCGCCGCGATCGAAGTGCTGCTCCACAACGCCCGGCGGACGCGCACGGGGCTCCCGCGGACGGCGGCGTGGGGTTATCCGGAGCCCTACACGCGTGACCTCATGCTCTCCTCGCTCGGGTTCCTGACCAGCGGACAGCCCGAGCTGGCCGTGGCGCTGCGGCGCACGCTCTCCGCCGCGGCGCGCAACCAGACGCCGCACGGCCTCATACCGGGACTGGCCGACGACCCCGCCGACCTCGGCTCCAGCGACACCACGCCGCTCTTCCTCGTCGCTCTGGCGCTCTATCGCCGCCACGCCGGCGAGCGACGCTTTCTCGCCGCCGCCGCGCGCAAGGCGCTCACTTGGCTCGCCTACCAGAGTCCCGACGACCGCGCCATGGTGGCACAGGAGCCGACGAGTGACTGGCGCGACGAGCAGTGGGTGGAAGGCTACGGACTCTTCGTCAACGCGCTGGTGGTGATGGCGCTCGAGCTGCACGGGCGCCGCGCGCGCGCACGCACGCTGCGCGAGCTCATGAACCGATTGACCGTCACCGCCGGCCACAAGCATGCCCACGTCCACGAGGGACTGCGGCAGGCGCGCAAGCCCTACTACGCGCTGTGGACGCTCAAGGTGCACGGCAGCGAGCGCTTCGACCTGGTAGGCAACAGCCTGGCCATCATCGCGGGGATCCCCCCCAGAGCGCGCGCGCGCGCGATGATCTCCTGGATCGAGGCCGAGTGCGCGCACCTGCGCGCGAGCGGGCGGCTGGCGCTCGACCTGCCCCCCGTTCTCTTTCCCTTCATCGAACGCGACCACCCCGACTGGCGCGCGCGCTACGAGACGCACAACCGTCCGGGCGAGTACCACAACGGCGGGGTCTGGCCCTTCGCCTGCGCCCTCTACGTGGCCGCGCAGGTCGCGGCGGGACGGGCGCGGCTCGCGCGGCGCACGCTCGCGGCGCTCACCCGGCTGGTCGCGCCGGCCCGCGACCACGACGTCGCCTTCGGCTTCAACGAGTGGTTTCGGGCACAGGACGGCGCCCCGTGCGGCCACGACTGGCAGACCTGGTCGGCGGCCCTCTACCTCTACGCGGCGTCCTGCGTGGAGCAGGGCCGGACCCCGCTCCTCGAGGGCCTGCGCCGGCATTGGCGGGCCTAGGGGCGCCCGTTTTTTTCTTGAACAGCGTGGGCCGCGCGGCTTAGCTTTGGGGTGATAGCTTCGCGACAGCATTCGCGACGGCCCCGGGGACCTCGGGCGGTTCGAGGGGCCGGGCGAGGTGGGTCTCGCCGATCCTTGGGCACGCCCCGAAGGAGGTGATCCAGTGAGTTCAGACAGATGCGGCTTAGTGGAGGTGGCGTCCCCGTAGGGGAGTCTCCCACGAAACGTGGCACTGTCGAGGTCACCCCGAAACCGGGGGAACCCAACGCCACCAAGACTAGACCCGTCGAGGCCCCGCCGATCTGGCGGGGCCTCGGCTTTTCCGGCGCGGCAGAAAAAGACACGGAAGACCGGAATCGGGCTTGGGTTGGCGGCCCGGACGCGGTAAAGTAACATGATGGCGTCGGCGACGGGGCAGGGCCGCCTGCCCCGGCGGCGCCCATGCGCTTATTGATGAGATCTCCATAATCCAAGCGAGGTACACCGATGTCACGCACCCAGACCGCCGCGACGTCGAACCGCAGGCTCCTGTCGTGGGTCGACGAAGTGGCCAAGATGCTCAAGCCCGAGGCCGTCCGCTGGTGCGACGGCTCCCCGAGCGAGTACCAGGAAATGCTCCACATATTGGTCGACTCCGGAACGGCGATGTGGCTCAACCCGGAGAAGCGGAAGAACAGCATTTACGTGCGCTCCGATCCCGCCGACGTGGCGCGCGTGGAGGACCGGACCTACATCTGCTCGCAGCGCAAGGAAGACGCCGGGCCCACCAACAACTGGGGCGACCCCAAGGAGATGAAGGCCACTGTCGGCAAGTTCTACGACGGCGCCATGGCCGGCCGCACGATGTTCGTGATCCCGTACTCCATGGGCCCGGTGGGGTCGCCCATCGCCAAGATTGGCGTGATGGTCACCGATTCCGCGTACGTGGTGGCCAACATGCACACCATGACGCGCGTCGGCAGCAAGGTGCTCGATGTTCTCGGCGACAGCGAGGACTTCGTGCGCGGGATCCACTCGGTGGGCTATCCGCTCCCCGACCCCAAGAAACCGGATCTCCCCTGGCCTTGCGACGGCGCCAACAAGTACATCGCGCACTTTCCCGAGACGCGCGAGATCTGGTCCTATGGTTCCGGCTACGGGGGCAACGCGCTCCTGGGCAAGAAGTGCCACGCTCTGCGCATCGCGTCGGTGCAGGCGCGCGACGAGGGCTGGCTGGCCGAGCACATGCTGATCCTCAAGCTGACCAACCCCGAGGGCAAGACCCGGTACATCGCCGGCGCCTTCCCCTCGGCGTGCGGCAAGACCAACTTGGCCATGCTCACGCCGACCGTCCCCGGGTGGAAAGTCGAGACCGTGGGCGACGACATCGCGTGGATGAAGTTCGGCGACGACGGCCGCCTCTACGCCATCAACCCCGAGGCCGGCTTCTTCGGCGTCGCTCCGGGCACCTCAGACCAGAGCAACCCCAACGCGATGAAGGCCCTCCACGCCAACTGCATCTTCACCAACGTCGCACTCACCCCCGACGGCGACGTCTACTGGGAGGGCATGCGCGACAAGGAGCCGCCCGCGGTCTCCGACTGGATCCGTCGGCCCTGGAAGCCGGGCAGCGGTCGCCCCTCGGCGCATCCCAACGCGCGCTTCACCGCGCCCGCGCGCCAGTGCCCCGTGATAGCCGACAACTGGGAGGACCCCAAGGGCGTGCCCATCAGTGCCATCCTCGTCGGCGGTCGCCGCGCCAGCACGGTGCCGCTGGTGACCGAGGCGTTCAACTGGCAGCACGGCACCTTCCTCGCGTCCATCATGGGCTCCGAGAAGACCGCCGCCGCGGCGGGCAAGGTGGGCGAGCTGCGCTTCGATCCCATGGCCATGCTCCCCTTCTGCGGCTACCACATGGGCGACTACTTCGCGCACTGGCTTGAGGTGGGCTCCAAGCCCGGCGCCAAGATGCCGCGCGTGTACTACGTCAACTGGTTCCGCAAGGGGGCCGACGGCAAGTTCCTCTGGCCCGGCTACGGCGAGAACAGCCGCGTGCTCAAGTGGGTATTCGAGCGCTGCGACGACAAGGTCGAGGCGCGCGACACGCCGATCGGGCGCCTGCCTCACAAGGACGCGCTCGACACCAAGGGCCTCAAGATCGACCCCGCGGCCTTCGACGAGCTGCTCAAAGTCGACATCGCCGCGTGGAAGAGCGAGCTGCCCGCGATCCAGCAGCACTTCGAGAAGTTCGGCAACAAGCTCCCCAAGGGGCTCGCCCAGGAGCTGCGCGATCTGGAGAACCGCCTCGGCGAGGCATCCTGAGCCCGACCTGGCGGATCAATGAGAGCACGAACGGGGGCGGCGCCTGCCGCCCCCGTCGTGCTTCGCGGAAGAGTACGGAGTCAACGGAGCAGTGACGAACGCGACGGAAGCACTTGAGCGCCTGCGCGAGGGGAACCGACGCTTCGTGTCGGGCGTCCGGAGCCTCGGCGAAGCCGTGGGCCGAATGCAGCGCAACGAGTGCGTCGCGGAACAGGAACCCTATGCGGTCATTCTGGGATGCTCGGATTCGCGGGTACCCGTGGAAATCATCTTCGATCAGGGGCTGGGCGATCTGTTCGTAATCCGCGTTGCCGGCAACATCGTAGCCCCTTCTCAGATTGGTAGCGTCGAGTTCGCCGTGGAGCGTTTCGGCACACGACTCGTCGTAGTTCTGGGACACACACATTGCGGAGCCGTTCAGGCGACCCTGGAGGCGCTTCAGCGTCCGGCTGAGCGCCAGTCGCGGAATTTGCGCTCGATCGTCGATCGCATTCGCCCGGCCGTGGAGGGATCGATGGCAAGCGAAATCAGGCGTGACCCGGAGGCGCTGGCTCGGCACTCTGTGCGCGCCAACGTCAGCGCTTCCGCGGACCAGCTGCGACATGGATCGCCGGTCCTCGAGCTACTGGCACAGAATGACGGCCTTGTCGTCGTGGGAGCGGAGTATGATCTGGAAACGGGCGTGGTCGATTTCTTCGACGGCTGTCCCGTCTCCGGCTGACGACTGTCCCCGCCCCGGATTCCAGCGACACGAATCGACCTCATCGCTTCGCAGCCGATGCTCTGAGCGCGGCTGCGAAGGATCGCGCGCCGTGGAGGACGAGGGCGAACGCCGCGGATAGCGCGATGGCGAGCCCGACATGGCCGACATAGCTGTAGCGGAGGAAGAGCCGCTCCTGGAGGATGGCGTAGGGCGCCATCGACAGGAGGAAGAAGGCGAAACCGAAGACGACCACGCGGACGAGGTCCGCGTGTGCCCCTCCGCGTTTCCTTCCCACCACCAAGCCGAAGGCGCACGCGAGCGCGGCGAGCGCCACCGCCCCCTGAAAAGCGGTCGACTCGACGAGGGATGCAATGGTGCGTCCCAGGTCTCCGGGGTCGCCCTCGCGGGGAGAGACGAGGAGGTTGGAGAAGTCGAGGAGGTAGCCGGCGTAGTTGCCGAGCAGATCACCCGGCGCAAAGGCGTACTGAAACGGCACGGGACGGGCGTCGGGCGCGCCGCGGAAACGGAAGAAGAACCAGTGTGCCCAGCCGGCGGCGAGCAGGAGGTGCACGAGGTAGGCTCGGTACTGGAAGCGCCGGTCGAAGAGCCAGCCGTAGACGACGAGCACGCCCACCATGGCCACGGCCGGCTCCTTGCTGAAGAGGGCGAGCACGAGGCAGGCGTAGGACAGGCCTTCGAGAACAGGTCGATCCTCGCGGCGCGCGCGCACGAACGCATACAAGAGGAGCAGGGAGAAGAACACCGAGAGCAGTGTCTGGGCCTCGATCGCATAGAGGAGCACGTGCGCGTGGGCTTCGCGGGAGGCGAACAGCAACGCCGCGAAAAGGGACCACGCGTAGGGGAGCAGCAGCGCGCTCAGGAGGAACACGAGGTAGGCGTTGGCGGCGTAAATGACGGCGTTGACGATCTTGTAGGGCGCGATGCGCGATCCGAACAGCTTCCGCCCCGCGTAGAAGTAGCACGACGTGGAAAGCGGGCGGTAGAGACCGGGGTAGACCGGGGGGGCGGTGAAGCAGTCGCCCAGCGAGTGAACGAAGTCGCGGTTGTACTGGAGGAACATGGGCGTCTCCGCGTGCCTGATCTCGAGCGCCCGCGAGATGGTTCCGCCGTGAAAGAGAGCGACGGACGCCGCGATGACGCCCAGGGCTAGCGCGTGCGCGGCGGCACGGCGGCGCCACGGCGCCGGCGCGGGGTACGGGGTAGAGGGGTCGGCGCTTTCTGTCACTTTGCACCTGCCGGAGACGGATCCGGTCCGGGCAATGAAAACCCGTCCTCGGCCGTCTGTCAACGGTACGGCTTGTGCTAGTATCCGGCTGGGATAAGGCCATGGACCCGTCACGTTTCCGTGAGATGATGAAGTTCGTCCGCCGCCACCGCGTCGTCGTGGCGGTGGCGTCGGTAGTGCTGGTGACCCTCGCCGCGGGCGCGACCCAGAGCCGGTTGGGCTTCATGCGCGCGCGCCGGGCGCAACACGAGGCCGAGCGCGACGCCGCCGTCGCGCGCGCCGTGAGCGGTTTTCTCACCCAAATGCTCACCTCGGCCCGGCCGGACCCGGCGCGCGGGGATACGGTCACGGTGCGCGACGTCCTGGACGCGGCCGCCGCCCGACTCGAGTCGGAGCGGCCCTACGCCCATAACCCCGAGATCGCGTCGGCCGTGCGCCTGGCCATCGGCGAGGCGTACCAGGCGATCGGCGCGTACGACGCCGCGCTGCCCGTCGTCGAGCGCGCCGTCGGCAAGGTGCACGTCGCGTACACCAACGCGCTGGCCGGCGCGGCCACCATGCACGCGGAGGCGGGCGACCTGGAGCAGGCGGAAACACTGCTGCGCGAAGCGCTGGAGTTGGAGCGCGAGCTCTATAGGGGAGCGGACGAGAGCCAGCTTGCCTACACGCTCGGCCACCTCGCCTCGGTGCTGGCCGAGCGCGGGCGGTGGGACGAGGCGGTCGCGTGGCGACGCGAGTCCCTCGACCTGCTGCGGCGCCACATGGGTGACGACAGCCCGGCGGTGGCGCTCTCGATGAGCGACCTCGGCGTCGTGCTCGACGGCGCCGGCCGGTGGACGGAGGCGGAGCCGGTGCTTGTCGACGCTTGGGAGATGCTCGCAGAGCGCCTCGGGGCCGAACACCCTCGCGCGAAAAGCGCGGCGGAGATACTCGCCGCGCACTACGAAGCGAGCGGCGAGCCCGACCTCGCTGACGCCTGGCGCCACCGCGCCGGGGGGGTGCCATGAGGGCCGCGCTCGCACGTGGGCCGGTTGCGCTCGCTGCATTGCTCTCGTTACTGCAATGCGCGCGGGAGCCGGCGGTCCGCGGTCCCGCCCGGCACGTGATCTTCGTCTCCTTCGACACGGCGCGCAAGGACCACTTCGGCTGCTACGGCAATCCCTGGATCCGCACCCCCCGAATCGACGCGCTCGCCGCCGAGTCCATCCTCTTCACGGACTACATGACCGTCGTGCCCACCACGCTCGCGTCGCACACCTCGCTCTTCACCGGCAAATACGCGCACACGCACGGCACGCCCCGTAACGGCTTCATGGTGAACGAAGAAAACGTGATGCTGGCGGAGATACTCAAGGACGCCGGCTTCCACACCGCCGGCTTCGCCGCGTCCTTTCCGCTGTCGTCGCGCTTCGCATTCGCACAGGGGTTCGATCACTACGACGAAGACTTCGAGACGCTCCCCGATGTAGGTGCCCGTGGTCAGCCGGAGCGCGACGCGCGAGCGGTCACCGATGCGGCCATCGCATACCTGAAGGCGCAGGGCGTCCCGGAGCGCCTCTTCCTCTTCCTGCACTATTTCGACGCGCACGCCCCCTACGCCCCGCCGCCCTCGTACGCGGCTCCCTACGCGGCTGATCCGCGCATCCCCGCCTGGCTCGAGGCGCGGGAAGGGCCGTGGAGCCACGAAGCGGCCGACACCGGCAAGGCGCTGCGCTACGCCGGCGAGATGACCGCCATGGACGAGCACTTCGGCCGCGTGCTCGACTACCTCGACGCGCGCGGCGTGCTCGATGAAGCGATCGTGGTGGTGACGAGCGACCACGGGGAGAACTTCTGGGGGCACTTCCGCCCCTGGGACCACGGCAACACCGTCTACCAGTCCACCGTCGACGCGATCTGCATGATACGCCTGCCGGGAGCGCTACATGGCGGCACGAGAATCGAGCCGCTCTTCGCCAGCATAGATGTCCTGCCCTCGGTGCTCTCCTATCTTGACCTGCCCGTCCCCCCGGGCATCGACGGCGAGGCGGTCGACCTGACGGCAGTTCCGATCGCGCTCGGCCCGCGCACGCGCTTCAGCCAGGCCACCAAACCCCATGAGCGCGTGGAGACCGATCCGCGCTGGACCAACATTCGCAAGGCGGCATGCGTGCGCGAAGGAAACTGGAAGTACGCGTTTGTGCCGTTCCTGGAGCTGGAAGAGCTGTTCGATCTGGCGGCGGACCCCTTCGAGCAGCGTAATCTGTTGGTCGCCCCCACGGCGGAGGAGGCCAAGCGCGCGATCCAGATGAGGGAGGTGCTCGAGAGGTGGGTGCAGTCCGCCGCGCCGCTGGCCAGCGAGTTCGAGTGGGAGCATCGGGCGGACACGGAGCGCAAGCTCAGGGCCCTCGGATATCTGCGCTGAGACGAGACCCATCCGCGGCGCCGCCCCACGCACGCAAAAGCGTACACGAGGCAGCGCCGCTCGAGCCGTCGGCCGCTGAGTTCCTATGCCGTTCTGGGGATTTCCCTATGCCGTCTGGTCGCTGGAGTTGATCGTCAGAATGGGAGGGCTCTCGCCTCTCGGCAGGGTTCGGTTGGGATCAGCCTCTGTCTCTGTCGCGCTGCGAACCACCACGGCCGCCGCCGCGCCCGCCCCGGTCGTCGCTGCGCTTCGGACGCGCCTCGTTGGCGCTCACCGCGCGGCCGTCGATGTCGGTGCCGTTCACTGCCTCCATGGCCGCCGTGGCCTCGGACGCGTTGGGCATCGTGACGAACGCGAAGCCACGCGAACGACCCGTCTCGCGGTCCTTGACGACGGTGACTTCGTCGACCGTGCCGTGCTGCGAGAACTGCTCGCGCAGCGTCTCCTCGGTGGTCGTGTACGAAAGGTTGCCCACATAGATCTTCATTCTTACCTCCAAACCTGTGGTCCACGAGGCTGGAGGCGACGTGGGCGCACGGTCCGAAAAAGAGTCCAAAGCAACCGATTGCCACTCCGGGACTGGTGGGCGGCCCCGGCGCTGGCGGCGAGAGCATAAACGATCCGGGATGGGAGCGCAAACTCGATTTCGAGCGTGGCGACGGCGGGCGTTTCCCCATGTCTGCCACGGGGTTCCGCCGGTGCGCCGCTGCCGGGCGTGGTAGAATGCGCACGATGTCCGTCCGCGTCGAACCCGTCGAGGGCCGAGCACAGTTGCGGCGCTTCGTGACGCTCCCGTGGAGCCTCTACGGCGACGATCCCTGTTGGGTGCCGCCGCTCGTACGGGAAGCGATGAAGGGCTTCGACCCGCGCCGCAACCCGTTCTTCGCCCACGGAGAGATTGCGCTCTTTCTCGCCCTGCGCGACGGGCGCGCGGTGGGTCGCATCGCGGCCATCCGCAACCGCGCGCACGAGTCGTTCCACGCCGAGCGGGTCGGGTTCTTCGGGTTCTTCGAGTGTGCGGACGACGACGCGGCGTCCGGCGCCCTGTTGCACGAGGCTTCGCTTTTTGCGCGCGCACGGGGCCTGGAGCGGCTGCGCGGGCCCGTCAACCCGACCACGAACGACGAGCTGGGCACGCTCGTCGACGGCTTCGACACGCCGCCCATGATCCTCACGCCGCACGGGCGGCGCTACTACGACAGGCTCCTGCGCGGGTGCGGTCTGGAGAAGGCGAGAGACCTGATGGCCTACGTCATGGACGACGCGGGCATGCCGGAACGGCTCGAGCGCGGGGGGGCGATCGCCGAGCGGCGCAACCCCGGGGTGAGCCTACGCTCGATCGACATGCGCCGCTTCGACGCGGAGCTCGACCGCGTGCGCGACTTGTACAATCGCGCGTGGGAAAAGAACTGGGGGTTCGTGCCCATGACCGACGCGGAAGTGTCCCACATGGCGCGGCAGCTCAAGCCGGTCATCGATCCCTCGCTGGTGGTATTCGCGGAGCGCGAAGGACTCCCCGTCGGCTTCGCCCTGGGCATGCCCGACGTCCACCAGGCGTTGAGGCGCCTGAACGGGCGGCTCATGCCGCTCGGTTGGCTGAAGCTCCTCTGGCACCTGCGGCGCGTCTCGCAGATGCGCGTGATGGCGCTCGGCCTGGTGCCCGAGGCGCGCGGATCCGGCGTCGACGTGATGCTCTACCGCCAGCTCTACCGCAACGCGGTGGAGCGCGGCTACCGGCGGGGCGAATTCTCCTGGATCCTCGAGGACAACACGACCATGCGCAAGCCTCTGGAGACGATTGGCGCGCGCGTGTACAAGACGTGGCGCATCTACGAGGCGCCGGTGGACCGGCTCTGACCCGGCGGATATACGCATGTCGCGCATCGCACTCGTGACCGGAGCGAACGGCTTCGTGGGAAGCCACCTCTGCGAGCACCTGCTCGACGGGGGATGGCGCGTGCGCGCGCTGGTGCGCCGCACGAGCGACCTGCGCTGGCTCGACGCAAGAGCCGAGCGCGTGATCGGCGAGGTGACGGCGGCGGAGAGCCTCGCCGCGGCGGTCGAAGGCGCCGACACCGTGTTCCACCTGGCCGGTGTCACGCGCGCTGCCGGGGCCGCCGACTACGACCGCGTGAACGTCACCGGCTGCGAACACGTCGCGCGCGCCGCCGCGCGCGCCCAGCGCGCGCCCCGGCGCATCGTCCTCGCCAGCAGCCTGGCCGCCGGCGGACCCAGCACACCGCAGACCCCGCGCGTGGAGTCCGACCCCGACGCGCCGAGCAACGCCTACGGAGTGAGCAAGCGACGCGGCGAGACGGCGCTGAGGGCCCACGCCGGCGGCGTGGACTGGACCGCCGTGCGCCCGGCGGCCGTCTACGGCCCGCGCGACCGGGCCTTCGTCCCTCTGGCGCGCCTGGCGCGGTCCGGCTGGACGCTCCGGCTCTCGGGCAACCCCCAGCCGGTGTCGGCTATCCACGTGCGCGATCTCGTGCGCGGGATCGTGGCCGCCGCCCTGGCCGATCGTGCCACGGGCGAGACCTACTACCTCACGCACGACACGCCGGTGACGTGGGAAGCGGTGGGCCGCACCATGGCCGCCGCCCTCGGGCGCCGCGCACGCACGCTCGGCGTTCCGCGCGCGATCGTGCCGCTGGTCGCTCTGGCCGCCGGCTCGCTCGCGCGCCTCTCCGGTCGCCCCAACCGCATGCCGCGCGACCGCGTGGCCGACCTCTTCCAGAGCGCGTGGACGTGCTCGGGCGCGAAGGCGCGCGCACAGCTCGGATTCGAAGCGGCGATCGATTACGAGCAGGGCATGACGGAACTGGCGCGCTGGTACCGCGAGGCGGGATGGATCCGCGCATGAGCGGCACGGTGGAGATCGACGGGTCGCTCGGCGAAGGCGGCGGCCAGGTGCTGCGCACCGCGCTGGCGCTGGCCACGCTGACCGGGCGCGCCGTGCGGCTGACGCGAATCCGCGCCGGCCGCGAACGACCGGGGCTGGCCCCGCAACACCTCGCCTGCGTGCGCGCGCTCGCCGCACTCTGCGACGCCGAACTGGAAGGCGCGGGGCTGCGGTCCACCGAGCTGGCGTTCACGCCGCGCGCGCCGGCCCGGGCGGGGAACTACGTGTTCGACGTAGCCGAGTCCGCCCGCGGCGGAAGCGCCGGATCCGCCGGGCTCGTTTTCCAGTGCGTGCTCCTGCCGCTCGCGCTCGCCGGAGAGCCGAGCGAGGTGCGCGTGAAAGGGGGGACGCACGTGCCCTGGAGCCCGCCCTACGACTACCTCGCCGAGATCTTCCTGCCCGCCATGGAACGGTGCGGCGCACGCGTGATCTCGCGCCTGGTGGCGTGGGGATTCTATCCCGTCGGCCGGGGTCAGATGAGCGCGCAGATTCTGCCCGTGCCGGAGAGTGGGATCGAACCGCTCTCCATCGATGCGCGCGGCGCGCTCACGCGCATCCACGGCCGCGCCGTGGCGTGCAACCTCCCCGCACACATCGCCGACCGCATGGCCAAACGCGCCCGCTCCCTCCTCGCGGACCTGGAGGTGCCGGGCGAGGTCACGCCCGAGCGCGTGCGCGGCAACGGCCCCGGCGCCGGCATCTTTCTCACCGCCGAGTACGAGCAAGCCGTGGCGGGCTTCTCCGCGCTGGGCGCGCGCGGAAAGGCGTCCGAGCGGGTGGCGGAGGAGGCCTGCGCCGCGCTCGTCGCGCACGACGAGACCGGCGCCCCCGTCGACCCGCACCTGGCCGATCAGCTGCTCCTGCCCATGGCGCTCGCACGCGGGGGCTCGTCGCTGCGGACGAGCCGCGTCACGCGACACCTGTTGACCAACGCGGAAGTGATCCGGGCCTTCCTTCCCATTGCCATCGCGATCGACGGCGAGGAAGGCGAGCCGGGTGAGATCGAGGTGAGACCCGCTCAGTAAGTCGCCAGCGCGCCGATTTCGGCCTGCACGACGTCCAGGATGGCGCGGCTCTTGACCAGCGCCTGCATGGCGTTGTGGTCCGGGTAGAGCGGGCGATCCTCGTCGAGAAAGGCGACGTGCTTGCGCACCTCGGCGCGCGCGGCGTACGTGCCCCGGCCCGGCTTGTAGTCGCGGAAGTCCAGCGCCTGCGCCGCGCCCATGAACTCGATGCCGAGGATGCCGTCGGCGATGCCGAGGATCGCACGCGTCTTGAGCGCGGAGTTCCAGCCCATGGACACGAAGTCTTCCTGGTCGGCCGCGGCCGGAATGGACTGGATGAAGGCCGGGGCGGAGAGCGTCTTCTGCTCCACGATCTGCATGTCCGCCGTGTACTGGCTCAGCATCAGGCCCGAGAACATGCCCGCACCCTTGGTGAGGAAGGCGGGGAGCCCGGCGCTGAGCGCGGGGTTGGTGAGGCGATTGAGGCGCCGCTCGGAGAGCACGCACACCATGGTGATGGCCGCGCCGAGGGTGTCGAGCGGCATGCTCACCGGCGTGCCTTGGAAGTTGGCGCCGGTGAGGACGACGCCGTCGTCGGGCAGGAAGATGGGATTGTCGCCGACGCCGTTGGCTTCGATCTCGATCTGCTCGCGCGTCCAGCGCAGCTGGTCGCGCGCCGCCCCGATCACCTGCGGCGTGGAGCGCATGCTGTAGGCGTCCTGCACCTTGACCTTGTGCTTGCCGGTGATGAGGTCGGAGCCGTCGATCACCTTGCGGATGTTGGCTGCCGAGGTCACCGCGCCGCGGAAGCCGCGCAGCTCGTGCAGGCGCGCATCGTAGGGCTTCATGTTGGCGCGCAACGCCTCCAGCGTCATGGCGGCGGCGATCTCGGCCTGCAAAAGCCAGCGCTCGGCGTCATATACGGCGAGCGCACCCACGCCGTTGGTGAGGTTCGACCCGTTGATCGAGGCCAGGCCGTCGCGCGCCTCGAGGCCCGGAACGGGAATGCCCGCCCTCTCCATCGCGCGCGCGGTGGGCATGCGCGCGCCCTCGTAGAACGACTCGCCCTCGCCCATCATCGCCAGCGCGATCTGCGCCATCGGGGCCAGGTCTCCGCACGCGCCCACCGATCCTTTCTCGCACACCACCGGGGTGACGCCCTTGTTGAGCATGTCGACGAAGGTCTGCGTGATCTCGAGGCGGCCGCCCGAGTAGCCGTTGGCGTGGACGTTGGCGCGCAGCAGCATGGCCGCGCGCACCTGCTCGACGGGCAGGGGCCCGCCGATGCCGGCGGCGTGGTTGTAGATGAGGTAGCGCTGGAACTGGCGCACCTGGTCGTCGTCGAGCGCCACCTCGGAGAGCTCGCCGATGCCGGTGTTGACGCCGTACATGAGCTCGCGCGCGGCGAGGCGCTCCTCCAGGAACGCGCGGCACTTCCGGATGCGCGCGACGGCGCCCTCGTCGAGCGCCACGCGCTCGTGGTGGTGGGCCACGGCGACGATGTCGTCCACCGAGAGGTTTTTCCCCGTGAGGGTGATGGGCATACGATTCCTCCGCTGGGATCGATGTAAAGGTGATGGGATCGGGCGGGCCGCGACAGCGTCCCCAGGGGGCGAGGATAGCAGAAACGACGCGCACTGCCCTGCCCATTTCTTTGTTGCCTGTACCGTCGCGGGCGGTTAGGTTTGATCCCGAATCTCGTTCGTAAAGCTAAGGTTATGAGCCTGGATGCCTGGATCAGCGTGGCCGTCGTGGTCGCGGTGCTCGCCGCGCTGGCGGCGACGCGCCTGCAGCCGTACCTGGTGATTCTCGCCGGCGTCGTGGTGATGCTGGTGGGTGGAGTGGTCTCGCCGGCCTCCGCCCTGGCCGGTTTCGCCAACGAGGGCGTGATCACCGTGGCGGCGCTCTTCGTCGTCGCGGCGGGGCTCACGGAGACCGGCGCCATCAGCACCATCGTCCAGAGCATGCTGGGCGCGCCGCGCACGGCGCTGGGCGCCCAGGCGCGCATGATGTTCCCCGTGGCGGC
>JAOTVO010000139.1 GCA_029863355.1 Candidatus Krumholzibacteriia bacterium | reverse complement strand
GCTGTTGGGCGTGGGCTACATCCTGGGCCGGCGCATCGGCGCCATCATGGTGGGCGGCGGGCTCCTGTCGTGGATCGTGATCATCCCCTTCATCGCGTACCGCTACGGCGACGCCGCCATCTGGGACACCACCCTCACCTACCTGCGCAGCAAGGGGCTCGACCCGTCCGTCACCACCATCGGCGAGCTGTCGCCGGGGCGCATCTGGGACGCCTACATCCGCATCATCGGCGCGGGCGCGGTGGCGGCGGCGGGGATCATCACCGTGGTCAAGGCGATTCCGACCATGGCCGAGTCGCTCAAGATCGGCGTGCGCCAGCTGCGTTCGAGCGCGGCCGAGCTCAACGTGGGCGTGCTGCGCACCGAGCGCGACCTGCCGCTGTCGGTCGTGATCATCGGCATCACCATCATCATCGCGCTCGTCACCTTCGTGCCCGGCATCATCGGCTCGCACACGGGCCTGGTGATGCGCTTCGTGGCCGCGCTGGCCATCGCGATCTTCGCCTTCTGCTTCGTCACCGTGTCCTCGCGCATCGTGGGAATGATCGGTGTGACATCGAATCCCACTTCCGGCATGGCCATCGTCACCCTCCTGGGCACCGGCTTCATCTTCTGGGCGCTGGGCTGGACCGACCTCACGGGCAAGATCACCGCGCTCACCATCGGCACCATCGTGTGCGTGTCGGCGTCGATCGCCGGAGACATCTCGCAGGACCTCAAATGCGGCTACATCATCGGCGCCACGCCGCGCAAGCAACAGACCGCCGAGCTGATCGGCGCGTTGGGCTCGGCCGTGTTCGTATGTATGTCGGTGTTCTACCTGGGCAAGGCCCACGGCTTCGGCAGCGACGCGCTGCCCGCGCCGCAGGCGACCCTCATGAAGACCGTTCTCGACGGCGTGCTCGGCGGCAACCTGCGCTGGGACCTGGTGGGGGTGGGGGCGGTCTTCGCCGTGCTCATGCTCATCGTGCGCATCCCGCCGCTTCCCTTCGCCGTGGGCATGTACCTGCCCCTCGAGAGCATGACGCCCCTCTACGTGGGCGGCCTCATCCGCCACTACGTCAACACGCGGTTTCCTTCGGGCAAAGAGGAGGAGGGCAAGGAGCAGGGCGTGCTCCTGGGCTCCGGCTTCATCGCCGGCGAGGGACTGATGGGCGTGGTGGTGGCGGTCATCGCCGTGGTGATCGCGAAGACGCCCAAGTACGCGCAGGTGAACTACCCCTACGACTGGATGGGACAGGTGGTCTCGATCATCGCCTTCGGCGCGCTGGGCTACTTCCTCTTCCGCGTGGCGGCGAGAGGCCGGCGGGCGTAGCGGGTCAGCCCGCCTCGCGCCGTCGCGCCCAGAGCGCGCCCGCGCCGACCAGGAGCACCGAGAACAGAATCAGCGGCCAGTCGCCGAAGCGTGCGTAGAACGTGCGTGTGTCGAGGAGCGGCACGTCGGTGGTGATGATCCCCTCCTGGTAGAGGCCCAGGTGGGCGACGACCTCGCCGGTGGGCGAGACCACCATCGACACGCCGGAGTTGGCGCTGCGCACGAGCGGACGGCGGAACTCGACGGCGCGCAGGATGGCCATCTGCGCGTGCTGGTAGGGGCCGGGCGTGTCGCCGAACCAACCGTCGTTGGTGATGTTGACGAGGATCTGCGTGCCCTCGCGCACGCCGCGCGCGCATAGGTACGGGAACACGGACTCGAAGCAGATGAGCGGCGTGAGCCGCGCGGCGCCGGCGTCGAGGGGCGCGCGCCGCGGGCCGGGCTGGAAGTTGGCCTGGCCGAAATCGATCTTGCGCAGCCAGCGTAGGCGCGACGCGAGCGGGAGCGACTCGCCGAAGGGCAAGAGGTGGGTCTTGTCGTAGCGCTGCAGGCGTCCGGCCGGCTCGAAGAGGCCGGAAGAGTTGTAGATGTTGAGCGCTTCCTTGGGGCCGTCGTAGCGGTAGTCGAGAAAGCCGATGTAGATCGGCACTCCCAGCTCGCGCGCCACTCGCGCCAGGCCCGGCTTGAACTGGGGATCGCGGTCGATGTACGCCGGCACAGCCGTCTCCGGGAAGACCACCAGCTCCGCGCCGACGGCCGCCGCCTCGCGCGCGAGGCGCTCCTGGAGGCGCAGCGTCGAGTCCTTGAACTCGGGCTTCCACTTGACCGCCAGGTCGACGTTGGGCTGCACGATCGATATGCGCAGCTTGGGCGCGGCCGCTTCCGCCTCGCCCGCCGCGCGCATCGCCGCGCGGCCGTGGAGCGCCATGCCCGTCACCACGAGCGCCGCCAGCCCGGCGCACAGCGCGCGCGCGCGCGCGCCGCGCACCCCGAACGCCCCCGCCACCAGCGCATTCACCGTCACCACGAGAAACGAGAGTCCCGGCACGCCGAAGGCCGACGCCGACTGCGCCAGCACGGGATAGTCCGAGAGCGCGTAGCCCAGCGATCCCCAGGGGAAGGCCAGCTCGCCGCGGTTGCGTGCGACCTCGAAGAGCGCCCACAGCGCGGGTGCCATGACCACGAACGCGCCGGTGCGGTAGCGCGCCAGCGCACCCGTCACCAGCAGGAAGAAGGCCGGGTAGACGGCAAGGTAAAGCACCAGCGCGATCAGCGCCGGCGTCATGAGCCACGGAATGGTCACGTCCGCCGACGGGATGAGCTTCACGATCCACCACAGCATGGTGAGGTAGCACGCCATCCCGAAGAGAAAGCCGGCCTTGAAGGCGTCGCGGCGCCCCGGGCGCACGCGCGCCACCGCGGCGAAGAGCGGCACCAGCGCTACGAAACTCAGCAGCCCCGCCGACGCGCGCGGGAACGAGAGCGTCACGACGATACCGGAGAGGATGGCGGGAAAGACGAGTGGCGCGCTCGGAAAGAGCCGCGCGAGAAAGGACTTCATTGGGTGAGGGAGCTCTCGTGCCCGCTGGCGGCCGAGGCGTACATGGCGTCGAGGATGCGTAGCGCCTTGAGTGCGTCCTTGCCCGAGGTCGTCGGCTCCTTTTCCTTCTGCACGCACTCGATGAAGTGGTCGATCTCGTGCTGGTAGCCCTGCTGGAAGAAGTTCTTCTTCTCGATCGCCGGGGTGACGTTGACGAGCACGCCCTGGACCGACTTGTGGATCTGCAGCGGGTTCAGGATGGCCGCGCCCCGACTTCCGTAGATGTGCAGGTAGATCACGTCGCGCGGCTCGCGCAGGTTCCAGTTGACCTCCAGCATCAGGCACGCGCCGCCCGCGAAGCGCACCATGGCGCAGGCCGACTCCTCCACCCCGCCCTTGCCCTTCTTGCCGAAGGTGCTGCACGTCACCGCCGTGGGCTTCTTCACGTTGGCGAGGTAGATGGCCAGATCCATGAGTGGCGCGCCAAGGTCGAGCAGCGCGCCGCCGCCCGCCTTGTGCATCTCCAGGAGCCACGAGCGGTCCTCCCACTCGCCGGCGCGCCGCAGCCAACCCGCCTTGATGATCTGCACGTCGCCCAGTTCCTTGGCCCTGACCAAGTTGGCCAGCGCGGCGACGTCGTCGCGGTAGCGGTTGTGGTACGCCACCATGAGGATGCGCCCGTGCTTCTCCGCCGCCGCCACCATCTGCTCCGCCTCCGCCAGCGTGCGTGCCAGCGGCTTCTCGCAGAGGACGTCGCGCCCCGAGCGCAGCGCCGCGATGGCCATGGGCGCGTGCAGGTAGTTGGGCGTGCAGATGTCCACCGCGTCGACGTCGGCGCTCTTGAGCATGTCGGCGATGTCCTCGTACCACTCCCCGAAGCCGTGCTGCTCCTTGATGCGCCGCGCCTTCACCGGGTCTTCGTCCACGACCGCGACCAGCTCGGCCTTGGGATTGCGCTTGTAGGCGGGAATGTGCGCGACCTGTGCGACGTGTCCCGCGCCCACCACCGCGATTCTGACCTTCTTGGCAGCCATGGGCGGGAGATTAGCGGAAAGGCGGGGGTGCTGTCACGCGGTTTGTCGGTCGATTCCGGCGCATTGACGAGACCCGGACGCGACAGGTATGCTCTCGTAATCCCCCCGCAATCAGCTAGGAGGACGCCATGACGCCGCGCTTTGCCACCCAATGCCTCGCGCTCATTCTCGCCGTCGGATTCCCGGCCGTCACTACACTCGGTCACGACTCATCCTCGCCCCAGCGGCCCGTCGAGTTAACGGCCCCGACATCCGGGCCGACGCTGGAGGTTACGGGGGACCTGATCGATCCGATCGTCGCGACCAGTACCACCACTCCGGTCACCGAAGTCGACGTCGGACCCGGAACGCCGATCAGTTTCTGCCTGACGGCGGACGCGAGCCAATACGGTGGTGTGGTGGAAGGCTATCGCACGGGATGGGACATCGGCGATCCCGACGACGACGACGCGTGGGGCATGGCGTTCACGCCGTTCCCCACTGCCACCGTGTGCACGTCCCCACAGACCTTCACGGCCGGCAGCCACATGTTTTACGCCGAGGTCATCGACGACGTGGGAGGCAAGTCTCGCGTTCCCATTCTCGTCCACATCGTGGCCCCGACGCCCGTCGAGCAGACGACGTGGGGCCGCATCAAGGAGCTCTACCGCTAGTCGCACGGGCGCTAAGACCCGGTCTCCTCCGCCTCCGGCCCCAGGTCGTCGCGGTTGATGCCGTAGCGCTTCATCTTCTTGTTCAGCCCCGAACGCGAGAGCCCCAGCCGCCGCGCCGAGAGCGACTTGTTCCAGTTGGCGTGGACGAGCGCCCGCTTGAGCAGGCTCTCCTCCAGGTGGCTCACCGCCTCGGGCAGCGGCGACTGGTAGAGCAAACCGTGGTCGATGGTGAGGCCGACGGCGTCCTCCACGACGCGCGGCGAGAACATGTCCGCCGTGATGCGCGCGGGCGTGCCGTGCATGACGACGAGACGCTCCAGCTCGTTCTCCAGCTCGCGGATGTTTCCCGGCCACGCGTAGCGCTTGAGCAGCCGGCTCGCCTCGGGCGAGACCTCCGGTGCCTGCACGCCGCGCCGCTCGAAGAACCAGGCGAGGATCTCGAGGATGTCCTCGGGGCGGTGTCGCAGCGATGGGATGCGCGCCTCGATGACGTTAATGCGGTAGAAGAGGTCCTTGCGGAATCCACCCTCGCGCACCAGCGTGGGCAGGTCGGCATTGGTGGCCGAGAGCAGCCGCACGTCGACGCGCCGCACCGTGCCCTCGCCCATGCGCCGCACTTCCCCATCCTGCAGCACGCGCAGCAGCTTGGCCTGGATGGCGGGCGGGATCTCGCCGATCTCGTCCAGGAAGATCGTCCCACCGCTGGCCTGCTCGAAGAGCCCCGCGTGCGCGCGCACCGCGCCCGTGAAGGCGCCTCGGTCGTGCCCGAAGAGCTCGCTCTCCAGCGTGCCCGGTGCCAGCGCCGCGCAGTTGATCGACACGAACGGCCGCGACTTCCGCCGGCTGAAGCGGTGCAGGTTGCGCGCCAGCACCTCCTTGCCCACTCCGCTGTCACCCGTGATGAGCACGCTCACCTCGCTGAGCGCGAGCGTGAGCACCAGCTCGCGCAGCCGCTGCGCGGCCACAGAGGATCCGACGATGGGAGGATCGAAACGATGCGGTGGGGTCATCGGTTTCGTGCTGGTGCGGTTGGCTGTGCGTTCGATTCGTTCGTCGCTTCGGCGCTCGCCCGATGCGCAAGGGGCATGCCGCGGAGAGGAAGCCACGATAGCGGCGCAACACAGGGACGAGGTGGGAGTTGAGCGAGGCACTGACTCGAGACGTCGAACTTTCGACAGCGAGCGCGCACGCCAGAACACAGCACGCTACGCCTGGGAAGTTACGGGCGTGGAAGGAATATCCCGTCTATTGCGGAATCCCGGCGCCTGTCGGCCTGTCGACACGTCGACGCGTGCGGTTATCTTTCCGGCGCCTCCACCAGCACGCCGTAGCCCGTCACCCAGTAAGCGACCGTGCCTCTGGGCTGGCTCGCGTCGGCGGCGTCGCCCTTGGAGCCGACGACCCATATCTTGGCGCCGCCATAGTCGCGGATGACGCCGGTGAGGTCGCCGCGGATCCAGTAGCGGTTGCCGTCGCTTGCGGAGAGGACGCACTCGCCCTCCTCGAGGGAGAGCGTGCCCACGAGGGGTTGCTCGCCCGTAGCCAGGCGCAAGAGCTGGTAGCGCTTGGCCTCGACGCGGGGAAGGTCGTCGGACTTGCGCTTGAGCTCACCCTCGATGGCGATGGGCATGCCGGCGAGGCTGCGCAGCTCGTCGCGCAACTCGTCGGAGGTGATGCGAATCTGCTGCCCCGCGCCGGCGGTGACGAGGATCAGCTCGGGCTGCGGCATGTTGCCGCGCAGCTGGAGCTCGCCCTCGACGTGCACGAGGTCTCCGGTGACCTTGCCGTCCACTTCCTCGACGGACACCTTGGGCCCGCAGCCGGCCAGCGCGATCAGCGCGGCGGCGAGCAGACCCAACGAAGCACGCACGTTCGTGTGCATCATGTTTCCTCCTACTGCGTCCGCACGATCACGGCGCGCAGCCGCGCGTTGACGGACGCGTTGAAGACGAACCGCCCCGTGCTCGTCGTGGGGTTCGCGAAGAGATGGAAGTCGCCGCCCGCGCGCCACACCGTGCCGTTCACAGCGGGGTCCCCCACGTCGTGCGAGGCGACGGGCACGGAGGTGAAGTTGTTCAGGTTGATCGACTGGTAGTTGTACTTGTTCGTCGTGTTGATCCCCTTGCCGCTCAGGTAGAGCGTGGCCAGGAAATCGGCGACGGTCTGGTAGAAGTCCTCGCCCGTGATGGCCTCGATGCACGGGCGCGCCACGCACTTGCTCTGCAGGATCGACTTGTAGATCGCGTTGCCGAAGCGATCGCCCAGGTAGCGCAGGAACAGGTAGATGCCGCCGCGCTGCTCGAGCGGGGCCCAGTTGTGCTCCAGCGCCATGCCGCCCGGGTCGGCGAG
>JAOTVO010000138.1 GCA_029863355.1 Candidatus Krumholzibacteriia bacterium | reverse complement strand
AAGAAGACGAGGTCGCCCGGGCGCAGGGCGGTGCGGTCGACGGGGGCGCCGAAGCGGGACTGGGCGCTGGAGGTGCGGGGAAGTGCCACGCCGAAGGACTTGTAGACGGCCCAGGAGAGGCCGGAGCAGTCGATGCCGCTCTGGGTGGTGCCGCCGTTGCGGTAGGGGGCGCCGAGGTAGCGCTGGGCCTCCTCGAGGACGGCGTTTCCCTCCAGGGAGCGCGCTTCCGCCCCGGGGCTCACCCTGGTGCGCTGGACCGGCTGGGTCGTGTAGCGCGGCGCGACGGTGCACGCGGCCAGGGCCGCCGTGGCTGCGCCGAGCGCGAAGGCGCGCGCGAGTCTGATCGAGTCGCCCTGGGTCATGCCTCCTCGGCGTCGCAAGGCCCGTGCCCCCACGAAAAAAGGACGGTACGGTTGACAGCCTGTGGGGACCGGCTATAGCTTAGGGTACCGGCATATTTCCAGGCGTAACAGGGAGTTTTCTCAATGGCTCAATCGATCGAGCGGGCGGCCGTGATCGGCGCGGGCGTGATGGGCAGCGCGCTGGCCGCCCATATCGCCAACGCGGGCATCCCCGTCCTGCTGCTCGATATCGTTCCACCCGAGGGCGCGGGCATCACGGGCGACTCCGCCTCGCGCGACTACCGCGACGCCTTCGCCCGCGGGGGACTGGAGCGGACGCTCAAGTCGAAGCCCGCCGCTTTCTTCACGCGCTCCGGCGCGCGGCTCGTCACCGTCGGCAACCTCGAGGACGACCTCGCGCGTCTCAGCGACGCGGACTGGGTGCTCGAAGCCGTCGTCGAGCGGCTCGACGTCAAACGCGACCTCTTCACGCGCATGGCGCCGCACCTCAAAGAGGACGCTATCGTCACCACCAACACCTCCGGCCTCTCGGTCACCGAGATGGCCGCCGCGCTCCCCGAGGCGCTGCGCGGGCGTTTCCTCGGCACGCACTTCTTCAACCCGCCGCGCTACCTCCACCTGCTCGAGCTCGTGCCCCACGCCGGCACCGACGCCGACGTGCTCGCGCGCGTGCGCGCGCTGGGCGACGTGCTCTTGGGCAAGGGCGTGGTGGTGGCGCGCGACACGCCCAACTTCATCGCCAACCGCGTGGGCGGCTTTGCCATTATGTCGTGCATCCGCGCCATGCTCGACGGCGGCTACACGGTGGAGGAGGTGGATTCACTCACCGGCCCGCTCATCGGGCGGCCCAAGAGCGCGTCGTTCCGCACGGCCGACCTGGTGGGCGTGGACATCATCGCGCACGCATCGCGTACCGTCTACGAGCGCGCCACCGACGACGAGCGCCGCGACGTCTTCCAGCCCCCCGATGTGATCGAGCGCATGCTGCGCGAGAAGATGCTGGGCGACAAGAGCGGCCGCGGCTTCTACCAGAAAATCAAGAAGGACGGGAAGAGCGAGATCCTCACGCTGGACCTGGGCACCTTCGACTACCGCGCGCGCGAGAAGCCGCGCTTCGGATCGGTGGAGGCGGCGCGCGCGCAGGACGGACTGGGCGCACGCGTGCGCGCGATGCTCAAGGCGAAGGACCGCGCGGGCGAGTTCGTGCGGCGCACGCTCTTCGAACTCTTCGCCTACGCGGCGAACCGCGTGGGCGAGGTCGCCGACGACGTGGTGACCATCGACCGCGCCATGCGCTGGGGCTTCGGGTGGAAGCTCGGGCCCTTCGAGTTGTGGGACGCCGCGGGCGTGGAGGAGACCGCCGCGCGCATGCGCGAAGAGGGTATCACGCTGCCCGCGGCCGTGGACGAGGTGCTGGCCACGCCCGAGAAGACCTTTTACACACGCGACGCCGCGCAGAAGCGCTTCTACCTCTCGCGGGGCGAGCGGCGCGCTGAGGAGCCGCCGCCGGGGACCATCGACCTGGCCGCGCTCAAAGCGGCCGGTGCGATCGTAAAGAAGGGCCCCGGCGCCACGCTCATCGACCTCGGCGACGGCGCGGCCTGCCTGGAGTTCCACACCAAGATGAACGCCATCGGCGCCGACGTGATCGGCATGATGCAGGCGTCGGTCAAGGAGGTGGAGGCCAACTTCACCGCCCTCGTGGTGGGCAACCAGGGGAGCAACTTCTCCGTGGGCGCCAACCTCATGCTGTTGCTCTTGGAGGCGCAGGACGGCAACTGGGAAGAGATCGACCTCATGGTGCGCGCGTTCCAGAAGGCGAACATGGCGCTCAAGTACAGCCGGCGCCCCGTGGTGGCGGCGCCCTTCGGGCTGACGCTGGGTGGTGGCTGCGAGGTGGTGCTGGGCGCGGGGCACGCGGTGGCCGCGGCGGAGACGTACATCGGGCTGGTGGAGCTGGGCGTGGGGCTCATCCCCGCCGGCGGCGGGTGCAAGGAACTCCTCTTGCGAAACCTCGAGGGACGCCCCAACGTCGAAGGAGTGGACCTGTTCCCGTTCGCGCGCGGCGCCTTCGAGACCATCGGCCTGGCCAAGGTGGCGACGAGCGCGGCCGAGGCGCGAGAGCTGAAGATCCTGCGCGCTTCCGACGCGATCGCCATGAACCCGGACCGCCTGCTGAGCAGCGCCAAGGCCATGGCGCTGGGGCTCGCCGCGCAGGGCTACCGCCGCCCGGATCCGACGGTGGAAGTGCCGGTGGCGGGCGACGGCGGCGTCGCCGCCATTCGCGCGCAGCTCTACAACATGAAAGAGAGCGGGTACATCTCCGAGTACGACGCCTATCTGGGCGGCGAGCTGGGGCGCATCCTCTGCGGCGGCGAGGTGCCCGCGGGCACGATGGTCCGGGAGCAGTACCTGCTCGAGCTGGAACGCGAGGTCTTCCTGCGACTGTGCGCGCAGCGCAAGTCGCAGGATCGCATGCGGCACATGCTGAAGACCGGCAAGCCGCTAAGGAACTAGCATCGTAGGGCGGTAGTGCAGGCCTTTCGACGCGGCGTCCGCAGCGGGCGAACCGTTTCTCCATGCGCCCGCGAGGATCCGACGCGGAGAAAGGCCTGCACCACCGCCGGAAAGACGAGAATGAGAGACGCTTACATCATACAGGCCGTGCGCACGCCCGTGGGCAAGGCGTACAAGGGTGCGCTGCGGCATACGCGGCCCGACGAGCTGGGCGCGATCGCAATCCGCGAAGCGGTCGCGCGCGTGAGCGGGCTCGACGTAGCGCGCGTGGACGACGTGATCATGGGCTGCGCCATGCCCGAGGCGGAGCAGGGCCTGAACGTGGCGCGCATCGCCTCGCTGCGCGCCGGGATGCCGGTGACGGCGTCGGCGATGACCGTCAACCGCTTCTGCGCCTCCGGGCTCCAGGCCATCCACTTCGCCAGCGCACGCATCATGCTGGGAGAAGCCCAGGTCGTGGTGGCGGGCGGACTGGAGTCGATGAGCATGATTCCCATGAGCGGGAACCGCGTCTCGCTGCACCTGGAGTTGGCCGTCGAGTATCCCGAGGTCTACATCAGCATGGGGAACACGGCCGAGCGCGTGGCGGAGAAGTACAACGTGACGCGCGCAGACCAGGACCGCTTCGCGCTGGCCAGCCACCAGAAGGCGGCGCGCGCGCTCGCCGAGGGACGCTTCCGCGACGAGATCGTGCCCGTCACCGTCACGGAGAAAAGCATCAACGCCAAGAACAAGATCGAGGCGCGCACTTTGACCTTCGACACCGACGAGGGCGTGCGCGCGGACACCTCCCTGGAGGCACTGGCCGGACTCAAGCCCGCCTTCAAGGTGGACGGGACCGTCACCGCGGGCAACGCCTCGCAGATGAGCGATGGCGCGGCGGCGCTGGTGGTGGTGAGCGAAGACGTGCTGGGCGACCTCGGTATCAAGCCCCTGGGCAAGCTCGTCGCCTACGCCACGGCCGGCGTGGAGCCCGACCTCATGGGCATCGGCCCCGTCTTCGCCGTGCCCAAGGCGCTGCGCATGGCCGGGCTCTCCATGGACGACATCGCACTGGTCGAGCTCAACGAGGCCTTCGCCTCGCAGGCCGCCTACGTACAGCGCGAGCTGGGCATCCCCGACGAGCGGCTCAACGTGAGCGGCGGCGCCATCGCGCTGGGCCACCCCCTGGGCTGCACCGGCGCGAAGCTTGCAACCACGTTGCTCCACGAGATGCAGCGGCGCCGAGTGGAGTACGGCGTGGTCACCATGTGCGTCGGCGGAGGCATGGGCGCGGCGGGTGTGTTCCAGAGGATCGACGCGTAACTGGAAGGAGCGGGCATGGCAATCGAAGCAATCAGAAAGGGCGGGAGTTTCCTCATCGAGGAAACCGATCCGCAGGAAGTGTTCACCCCCGAAGACTTCTCCGACGAGCAGCGCATGTTCGCCAAGACGGCGGAAGACTTCTTGGCGAACGAAGTGATGACGACGGTCGAGCGCACCGAGGCCAAGGAAGAGGGCCTGATGGTGGGGCTCTTCAAGAAGGCGGGCGAACTGGGGCTGCTGATGATCGACGTTCCCGAGAAGTACGGCGGCCTGGGCCTGGACAAGGCCACCTCCATGCTCGTCTCCGAGGTGATCTCGCAGGGCGGCGCCTTCGCCACCACCTATGGCGCCCACTGCGGCATCGGCACGCTGCCCATCGTCTACTTCGGAAACGAGGAGCAGAAGCAGAAGTACCTGCCGCGGCTCGCCACCGGCGAGCTCGTGAGCTGCTACGCCCTCACCGAGGCGGGCAGCGGCTCCGACGCGCTGGCCGCGCGGGCGCGCGCCGAGCTCTCCGAGGACGGCAAGCACTGGATCCTCAACGGCGAGAAGACGTTCATCTCCAACGGCGGCTTCGCCGACCTCTACATCGTCTTCGCCAAGGTGGACGGCGAGAAGTTCTCCTGCTTCATCGTCGAGCGCGACATGGGCATCGGGATCGGCGCCGAAGAGAAGAAGATGGGTATCAAGGGCTCCTCCACCGTGCAGATCTACCTGGAGAACACCAAGGTGCCGGTGGAGAACCTGCTGGGCGAGATCGGCAAGGGGCACAAGATCGCGTTCAACATTCTCAACGTGGGCCGCTTCAAGCTGGGCGTGGGCTGCGTGGGCAGCGCCAAGCTCGCCTTCAACGACGCGGTCACGTACGCCAAGCAGCGCCACCAGTTCGGGCGCCCCATCGCCGACTTCGGCATGATCAAGAACAAGATCGCCGACATGGCCACGCAGATCTACGCCGTCGAGTCGATGTCGTACCGGACGGCGGGTCTGCTCAACACCATCCTCGCGCCCATCGACGGCAACGATCCCGACTACGCCCAGAAGACGATGGCGGGCATCGAGGAGTACGTCACCGAGTGCTCGGTGATGAAGATCAAGGGCAGCGAGATGCTCGACCTCGTCGTCGACGAGGTGGTGCAGGTGTACGGCGGCTACGGCTACATCGCCGACTACCCCGCCGAGCGCTACTACCGCGACTCGCGCGTGGCGCGTATCTACGAGGGCACCAACGAGATCAACCGCATGCTCACGCCGGGGATGCTCTTGAAGCGCGCGCTCAAGGGCGAGCTGCCGCTCCTCGCAGCGGCCAAGAAGCTGCAGGACGAGCTACTCGAAGCGCCTTCCTTCGGCGAAGAGGAGGAAGACGGCGTGCTGGCCGAAGAGCGCAAACTCATCACCAACGCCAGGAAGGTGTCGCTGCTCACGCTGGGCCTGGCCGCGCAGCGCTTCGGCGAGAAGCTGCAGGACGAGCAGGGCGTGCTCGGCGACGTGGCCGACGTGATCATCGAGACCTACGGCATGGAGTCGTCCTGGCTGCGCACGATGAAGCTCGTGGCGGCGCGGGGCGAGGAGGTGGCCGGCAACGCCATCGACATGACGCGGCTCTACGTGAACGAAGCCATGGGCAAGATCGACCTGTGGGCGCGCGAGGTGCTGGCCGCCTGCTCCGAGGGCGACGAGCTGCGCACCATGCTGGCCGCGCTGCGGCGGCTGGTGCGCTACACACCGGTCGACTCGCTGCACCTGAGGCTGCGCGTCGCCGACCACTTCATCGCCAAGGAGAAGTACGAGATCTGAACGACCGGGAGGTCGTGCTATGGACCCGATCAACTACGGGTATCAGAAGAAGCTGCGCGGGGAGAGTTTCGACTACGCCATCGAGCGCGTGACGGCCGCGCTCAAGGAGGAAGGCTTCGGCATCCTCACCGAGATCGACGTCAAAGACACGCTCAAGAAGAAGCTCGACGTCGATTTCCACCGCTACATGATCCTGGGCGCGTGCAACCCCAACCTGGCCCACCAGGCCCTGGGTGCCGAGAGCCAGATCGGACTCCTGCTGCCGTGCAACGTGGTCGTGCAGGAAACCAACGACGGCGAGGTGGTGGTCTCCATCGCCGACCCCAAGGCCATGTTCGCCATGGTCAACAACGAGTCGCTGCGCGCGGTGGCCAACGAGGCCGACAAGCGGCTGGCGCGCGTGATGGAAACGCTTTAGAATCAAAGCATTAGCTCCTATTCAGGACCGGTCGCTCGTGTGGTAGAATAGACGGGGTAGGCGCCGCCGGCGGCGCGGGGCCCGCGTACGCCGTGCGGCGGGCGACGCCGCCTTGCGTTCCGCCTTGGAAACCCCGCCCTGCCCCGCGGCCGTTCTTTCCGAAGGAATAACAAAGGAGCACATCGAATGAAACGCGGCTTCAGCGCGCTAGAGAACGCGCAGGCACAGTTCGACCACGCGGCAGACATTCTCAATCTCGATCCCCCCACGCGGGACCTGCTGCGCTATCCCCTGCGGGAGTATTCCTTCGCCATACCGGTGCGCATGGACGACGGCAAGACCAAAGTGTTCCGCGGCTTCCGCGTGCAGCACAACGACGCGCGCGGACCCTGCAAGGGCGGCATCCGCTTCCACCCGCAGGAGACGCTCGACTCCATCCGCGCGCTCGCCATGTGGATGACGTGGAAAGCCGCCGTGGTCGACGTTCCCCTGGG
>JAOTVO010000137.1 GCA_029863355.1 Candidatus Krumholzibacteriia bacterium | reverse complement strand
GCGTTCACCACGGCCGTAATCGGCATCTATCTCATCCTGGTCCTGCTGTTCAACTCGGCCCTGCAGCCGCTCTTCGTGATGACGGCCATCCCCCTGGGCGTCATCGGCGTCATCGCGGCGCTGGCGCTGCACGGCCAGCAGCCGAGCTTCATGGCCATGATGGGGCTGATTGGACTGTCCGGCGTGGTGGTGAACGACTCCCTCGTGCTCGTCAACCACATCAACACGCTGCGCAAGGGGCGCCCGGGCGTGCCCATGATCGAGATCGTCTCCGACGCGGCCAGCGATCGCCTGCGCGCGATCGTATTGACCACGCTCACGACCGTGGCCGGATTGCTGCCGCTCGCCTACGGCGTCGGCGGCGCCGACCCCTTCATCGCGCCCATGGTGCTGGTCATGGGCTTCGGGTTGCTCTTCGCCAGCCCGGTGACGCTGGCTCTGGTGCCCAGCCTTTACCTGGTCATGGACGACGCGCAGCGGCTGGGGCGCCGGATCTTTCGGCGGCGGGCCCAGACGCCGGGTCCCGACGAGGGCGATCCGGGCAGCGGCGAGGGCGGCGAGGCGCGCGTGATCGGGCTGGGCGGGCGCCGCGAATTGGAGCGGGCCTGAGGCATGGATTCCGTTGACAGCCCCGCCGCCGCGCGGCCATGCTCTTCGCGGATTCTCAGAGGAGGGAAACACGACATGAACCGAATCCCGTTTCTCGCGCTGCTGGCCACGCTCCTGGCCGTGGCGCTCTTGGCCGGCGGCTGCTCCTCCGGCAAGACGGTCACCCGCGTCGACCCCGAGGAGCAGATCGACCTGTCCGGACGCTGGAACGACACCGACTCGCGCTTGGTGTCGGACGAGATGATCTCCGACTGCCTGACGCGCCCGTGGCGGTCGCGGCACTGGGAGGAGAACGCCAAGCGGCCCGTCGTTATCGTGGGAGAGATCCGTAACAAGTCGTCCGAGCACATCGCCGTGGGCACCTTCATCGGCGACATCGAGCGCTCCTTCATCAATTCCGGAGAGGCCGAAGTCGTGGCCAGCTCGGAGGAACGCGAGGGGGTCCGCGACGAGCGCGCCGACCAGCAGAAGTTCTCCAGCGAGGAGTCGATGAAGAAGTGGGGCCGGGAGCTGGGCGCCGACTACATGCTCTCAGGTGTGATCAACAGCATCGAGGACAAGGAGGGCGGGGAGATGGTCGTCTTCTACCAGATCGACCTCAACCTGATCGACCTCGAGCGCAACACCAAGGTCTGGCAGGGCCAGAAGAAGATCAAGAAGTACATCGCCCGGGGCAAGTACTCGCCGTAGCGACGGGCGCCATCGCATGCACGTCGGCAGGTCGAGAGGGACGCGATCCGCGCTCGCCGGGGCCGTCGGCGCGGCGCTGTGCCTGGCAGCGCTGGCTTGCGGCAACTATACCCGGCGATCGCTCGACATCAAGCGCGCGCTGGCCGAGGAGGACTACGCGCGCGCGCTGGAGCAGGTCGAGGGCATCGACCAGTCGTCGTCCGGCCTGCTCTACCTCTACGAGAAGGGTCTCATCCTGCATTACCAGGACCGCTTCGCCGAGAGCAACGAGGCGTTTGAGGCGGGCGAGCAGCTGCTCGAGGAACTCTACACGAAGAGCGTGACGCGCGAGCTGGCCGCGACGGCGGTGACCGACAACATCACCAAGTATCGCGGGGCGCCCTTCGAGGCGGTTCTCGTCAACTACTACAAGATCCTCAACTACCTCCACCTCGGCGACGTCGAAGGCGCGACCGTGGAGTGCCGGCGCGTGAACCGCAAGCTGCAGATGATCGCCGACGCGGGGGAGAAGACCTTCGCCAACGATCCCTTCCTGCAATACCTGACCGGGATGGTGTACGAGACCGCGCGCGAGCCCACGGAGGCGAGCGTCTCTTATCGCGTGGCCGCGAGCGCCTACGACGAGCTGGGCGAGCAGTACGGAGTGGCGACGCCGAGCGCGCTCTTCTGCGACGCGGCAGCCAACGCGCGCCGCCTGGGCGACGCCGCAGAGGCCGAATCGTACGCGGCGCGGGCGAGCTGCGGGCAGACTCCGCGCGATCGCGTGCGCCTGAGCCTCTTTCTCGAGTGCGGCTACGTCGCCTACAAGGTCGAAGAGAACGTCGTGCTGCCCATCTTCAAGGACGACCGCTGGGACGACGCCGACGAGTTCGCGCCCGTACTCGTGGATCGCTACGGCAACACTTACTCCAGCCGCAAGGTGGACTACCTGCTGCGCGTCGCCCTGCCGCGCCTCGAGCCCACCCCGGTACCCTACGAATACGCGCTGGTGCGGGCGCGGCCCGCGGGCGCGCGCCGCGCGGAGCGCGGTGAGGCGGTGCGCGCCGTGACGGTGGAAAACGTCGACGCCGTGGCCGCCTATACCTTCGCCGAGAACTTCGGTAAGATCCTGCTGCGCGCGACCGTGCGCGCGCTCATCAAGTACGGAGCCAAAAAGGCCGCCGACAACAAGGACGAGGGCCTCGGCGCCCTCGTCAACCTCATCGGCGTCGCCACCGAGAGCGCCGACACACGCAGCTGGTCGACGCTGCCCCAGCGCATCCTCATGGCCCGGCTCGAGCTGGAGCCCGGAATATGGGACCTCGACGTCGAGTTCCACGACGAGAGCGGCGCGCGCACCGGCGAAACCACGCTGAGCGGCGTCGAGATCCACGAGGGCCGGGCCGCCTTCATCAACTATCGCGTCTACTAGCCCGAATGCGATTGGCTCGCTCGCTCGCGCGGTCTATATTGAGCCAATGCGTCCCCTTCCCAAAGCGGCGATCCACGCCGCCGTCGGCCTCTGCGCCGCGGCGCTGCTCCACGGCTGCGGGCGAGGCGCGCCCGAAGGCGACGCGTCGTCCCAGACCGGAGGCACCGCCGTGAACCAGAGCGAGAACCCCACGCCGCCGCCGGGCAAGAACCGCCTGGCGTTCGAGAAGAGCCCCTACCTCCTGCAGCACGCCGACAACCCCGTGGACTGGTACGCGTGGGGCGAGGAGGCGTTCGCCGAGGCGGCGCGCCTGGACAAGCCCATCTTCCTCTCCATCGGGTACGCGACCTGCCACTGGTGTCACGTGATGGAGCACGAGTCTTTCGAGGACGCCGAGGTGGCCGCCCTCATGAACGACGCCTTCGTGTGCATCAAGGTCGATCGCGAGGAGCGTCCCGACATCGACAACGTCTACATGACCGTCTGCCAGATGATGACGCAGCGCGGCGGCTGGCCGCTCACCATCCTGATGACGCCCCAGAAGGAGCCCTTCTTCGCGGGTACCTACATCCCGCGCGAGGGCATGGTGGGCTTCGTGCCGCGGGTGAAGACCCTCTGGCAGAACGAACGCGACAAGCTCGTGGCCGAGGCCGGGCGGGTGACGGCGGCGCTGCGAGAGTCGGTTGCCAGCGCGAGCGGCGAGGCGCTGGGCGAGAAGGAGCTCGACCTCGCCTTCAAGCAGCTCTCGTCGCGCTTCGACGACGTGGACGGTGGTTTCGGCGAGCGGCCCAAGTTTCCCACGCCGCACACGCTGCTCTTCCTCTTGCGCTACTGGGACCGGAGCGAGAGCGCCGAGGCGATGGCGATGGTGGAGAAGACGCTCGTGCACATGCGGCGCGGCGGCATGTACGACCACGTTGGCTTCGGCTTCCACCGCTATTCCACCGACGAGCGCTGGTTCCTCCCGCACTTCGAGAAGATGCTCTACGACCAGGCGCTGCTGGCCATGGCCTACACGGAGGCCTACCAGGCGACGGGCAAAGACGCGTACCGCCGCACCGCCGAGGAGATCTTCGCCTACATCGAGCGCGACATGACCTCGCCCGAGGGCGCGTTCTATTCCGCCGAGGACGCCGACAGCGAGGGCGAGGAAGGGAAGTTCTACCTGTGGACGGCGGACGAGCTGCGCGGCGTGCTGGGCGAGGAGGACGCGCGCCTGGCCGCGGCGGTGTGGGGCGTGCAGGAGGACGGCAACTACCGCGAGGAGGCGGGCGGACAGCGCACCGGCGCCAACATCCTCTACCTGGAGCGCCCGCTCGACGAGGCGGCGCGCGCGGCGGGCACCGGCGAGGCGGAGCTGCGCGAGCGCATCGAATCGATGCGGAAGCGCCTGCTCGAGACGCGCGCGAAGCGCGTGCGCCCGTTGCTCGACGACAAGATCCTCGCCGACTGGAACGGACTCATGATCGCCGCGCTGTCACTGGCCGCGCGCGCCTTCGACGAGCCCGCCTACGCCGCGCGCGCCGCGCGCGCCGCGACCTTCGTCACCGGTACCATGGCCGCACCGGACGGCGGTCTCTACCACCGCTACCGCGAAGGCTCGGCCGCCGTGACGGGGCTGGTGGACGACTACGCCTTCGTGGCGTGGGGGCTCATCGAGTTATACGAGGCGACCTTCGACGTCGCATGGCTCGAGCGCGCGCTCGGCTACACGCGCCTCACCGTCGAGCGTTTCTGGGACGGGGAGGCGGGCGGCTTCTTCTTCACGTCGGAGGACGGGGAAGCGCTGATCGTGCGGCAGAAGGAGTCGTACGACGGCGCCATACCCTCGGGCAACTCGGTCGCCATGCTCAACCTCCTGCGGCTGGGGCGCATGACCGCCGACGGCGACCTCGAACGCCGCGCGACGGACGTGGGCCGCGCGTTCGCGGCCACGGCGTCGAGCGCTCCTTCGATCCACACGCAGATGCTGGCCGCGGTGGACTTCGCCGCGGGACCGTCGCACGAGGTCGTCATCGTGGGCACGCCCGGGGCGGCGGACACGCGCGCGCTCGCCCGCGCGCTGGGGCGGCCGTTTTTGCCGCGCAAGGTCGTGCTGTTCCGGCCCGCGGGTGAGGCGGGCGCGCGCGTGGTGAAGCTCGCCCCCTACACGCGCTCTCAGTCGGCCATCGAGGGGACCGCGACTGCATACGTGTGCCGCGACTACGCCTGCGAGCTACCGACGACCGACGCGGCGCGCATGCTCGAGATGCTCGGCGCCGAGTGATCGCGCCTCGCGGACGAGCTTATCCGCTGAAATCCGCTTGACAAGCGAAGTTACACTCGGTATCGTCCGTCGATTGTTGCTTGTGAATCCCGGCACATGCTGCCCGGCTGCACAACCCTCATCCGATCAATTTTGGCGTAAGGCTTCTTCAGCGTCCGCGGGGGTGCCTTGAATTCTTCCGGTATACGCGGGGCGCGACTCTTCTGGGTCTGCGCCGTTTTGATGTGCGCTTCACCGGTGCGCTCGCGCGCGCAGCGCGCAGAAGCCCCCGGCGGCATCGATCAGCGCCTGGGGGAGCGCGTGCCCCTGGAGCTGCGCTTCGTAGCCGAGAACGGCGACACGGTGCGGCTCGGCCAGCTCGTCGACCGCCCCACGATCGTCTCGCTCGTCTATTATACTTGCCCGTCCGTTTGCCGCCCGCTCCTGGAGGAGGTGGCCTCGATGCTCGCCAAGCTGCGCGCCATGGAGATGCGCCCGGGCGAGGACTACCGCGTCCTCACCATCAGCTTCGACGAGACGGACAGCCCCGCGGGATCGGCGCGCCTTAAGCGCGAGTACTACCAGATGCTGCCCGCGGGGTTCCCCCGCGAGGCGTGGACCTTCCTCACCGCCGACGCGGCCACCATCGCCGCTTTCACCGAGGCGGTCGGCTTCCACTACCGGCGGGAGGGGGAGGATTTCGCCCACCCGACGACCTTGATCGTTCTCTCCGCGGAGGGTAAGATCACCCGATATCTGTTCGGGGCGGAGTATCTTCCGGCGGACATCAAGCTCGCACTGATCGAGGCATCCAAGGGTATCACCGGTCCCGCCATCGCCCGCTTTCTCAGGTTCTGTTTCAGCTACGACCCCGAGGGCCAGCGCTTCGTGCTCAACGCGACGCGGATCCTCGGACTGAGCACGTTGATGGGACTAACCGGCTTCGTGGTTTTCCTCACTGCGTCCGGCCGGCGGCGCAAGAAGAAGGTTGGATGACACCCATGGCGAACCACGTCACGGTAGCGGATGTCTCGGAAGTGAACTTCTACGAGGTGAAGAGCCGGTGGTCCGGGCTCTTCTCGTGGATCCTCTCCACCGACCACAAGCGCATCGGGTTGATGTATCTGTTCCTGATGCTGTCCTACTTCACCGTCGGGATGACGCTGGGTTTCATCATCCGGCTGGAGCTGATCGCACCCGGACGCACCATCGTCGACGCGCAGACCTACAACTCCCTGTTCACGGTGCACGGGGTCGTGATGATCTTCCTCTTCGTGATCCCGGGACTGTCCGCGTCGCTGGGCAACTTCTTGCTCCCGCTGCAGATCGGCGCCAAAGACGTGGCCTTTCCGCGGCTCAACCTGTTTTCGTGGTGGCTGTTCCTGTTCGGCTCGTTCACGGCGGTGGCCGCGCTCTTCACGGGCGGCGGGCCGCCGGACACGGGGTGGACGTTCTACGCGCCCTACAGCATACGCACGGGGACCAACGTGACGCTGGCGGCGTTCGCCGTCCTCGTTCTGGGTTTTTCGTCCATCCTCACGGGCCTCAACTTCGTCACCACCGTGCACCGCATGCGCGCTCCGGGGATGACGTTCTTCCGCATGCCGCTCTTCACCTGGTCGCTGTACGCGACCGGGTGGATACAGGTGATCGCCACGCCGGTGGTGGGCATCACGCTGGTGCTGATCATGATGGAGCGCTGGCTGGGCATCGGGGTGTTCGACCCGGCCCGGGGGGGCGACCCCATCCTCTACCAGCACCTCTTCTGGATCTACTCGCACCCGGCGGTGTACATCATGGTCCTGCCCGCCATGGGAGCGATCTCCGAGGTGATTACCGTACACTCGCGCCGCACCATCTTCGGCTACGGGTTCATCGCCATGTCGAGCGTCGCCATCGCGCTCTTCGGTTCGCTGGTGTGGGCGCACCACATGTTCGTCAGCGGTAACAGCGAGGTGGCGAACTTCATCTTCTCGCTGCTCACGATGGTGGTCGCCATCCCCAGC
>JAOTVO010000136.1 GCA_029863355.1 Candidatus Krumholzibacteriia bacterium | reverse complement strand
GTGCGCCTCGGGGTTGAGCGGGTTGAAATACTGGTTGGCGAGTACGGCGTTCGGCCTCTCGGCGGCGATGCGGCGCGCCACCGAGTAGTAGCTCTCGGGCGAATCGGCGGGCACGGCGGTCGGGCATATGACCACCTCGGCGCCGTAGGCCCTGAGCAACCGGATCTTCTCCACGCTCATCTTGTCGGGCATGGTGAAGACGGCCTTGTATCCCATGACAGCGGCGGCCAGCGCGAGCCCGCACCCGGTGTTGCCCGACGTGCACTCGACGATGGTCCCCCCCGGCTTGAGATTGCCCTTGGCGATCTCGTCCTTCATGATGTTTATGCCGATTCGATCCTTCACGCTCCCGCCGGGATTGAAGAACTCCACCTTGGCCAGGATCGTTGGCGCCACGCCCGCGGCGACTTTGTTGAGCTTGACGAGCGGCGTGTCGCCGATCGTCTCCAGCACGTTCTCGACGTACTTCATTCTCTCGCGTCGGTCGCTCATGATATCGAAGAACCGCGCCGGCGCCGGCGCGATTCGTCCTCCTTCGGTTCCGGGCAATGGGGTTGGTATGGGCGGAAGCGATGGGTCATCGGCGTGCCCGACCCACTCTAGCACAGGCGAGCGCGGCGTTCAACCGTGGCGATCCCGTCGCAGCGCCGTCGCCGCGCGTCTAGCGCAGGAGCAGCACCTTGCGCACGGCGTGGTCGGAGCCGGCGAGGACGCGGATGAAGTAGACGCCGTTGGGAACCGTCCGTCCGTCGTCTCCCCTGCCGTCCCAGTGCAGCGTCAGCACGTCGCGGAACTCCCCGTCGTCGTGGAGCCGCCGCACGCGCCGTCCCCCCACGTCGAAGACGCTCACCGCGACGTGCGTGGCCACGCGCTGCTCGTACAGCGTCACGCCGCCCGGCGCCGTGGTCTGGACGAAGGTCCTGGGCACCGCTATGGAGAGGGCCATGTCGTCGCGCGCCGGGTTGGGCGAGACGTACGACACCATCCCGGCCGCTCCGATGGGGATCATCGCCGTGGCGTTCACCACCCCCGTGGTGGAGTGGAAGGTCTCCGTCAGAGTGTCCACGGGCAGGTCGAACACACCGTCCACGTGGTAGCGATAGGGCACACCCGGCTCTACTTTATCGTCCACCACGTGGTAGCGCCCGTCCGTGCCGCGCACGTCCTCCGCGATGGCCGTGCCCGGCATCTTCTCGCCGGGGCCGAGCCGGTAGACCGTGTAGGCCGCGCCGAAGTCGTGGCCCCGCACGTCCCACTCCAGGTCGATCCGCCCCTCGCTCACGGCCACCCGCAGCGACGAGAAGTTCACGCCGAGGAAGTAGATGTCCTTGCGGTAGAGAGCGGACACCTGTCCGATGGCGTTCTCCACCCGGAAATCGAACGACAACTTCCCCGTGCCCCCGAGATCCGCCTCGAGCACACATTCCTCCGTCTCCTCGTCCCAGCGCCCGTCCTCCGCGCCCAGCGCGTGCGGCGTCCCCGTGCCCAGCGCGAAGGTGGCCCCGCCCAGGGGGGCGGCGTAGTCGACGCGCAGGTGCTCCGGCTGCTGCGGGTTCTGGTTGGGCACGGCCGTCGCGCGCGCCGTGAACCGGACGCTGACGTGATTGACCAAAACGGTCTCCGGGCCCTCCGCGGCGAACTCGATCACGGGGGGGGACTCCCAGATGTCGGGGCGACCCGAATTGTCCCAGTCGACCACGCCGAGGTGTCCCTGGGAGTAGTCGCACCACGGGCGGAAGAGGTCCTCGCGGGCGGCCGAATGCATGATGCAGTCGACATACGGCACGCAGCGGCGAATGCCCCCCGGACCGATCCCGCTGAGGTTGTAGTTGACCTCGTTCAGGTAGCCCGAGCGGTCGGTGCACACCCCCGGCGCGCCTACGTACTCGTCGAGGGTCCAGAAGATGTGGCCGGCTTCGTGGTTGACGATCTGCGAGTAGACGAGCATCTCGCCGATCTCGTTCGGGTCGCCGCCCGCGGGGAACGGCTCGACCATGTACGGCCCCCCGAGAAAGGCGTAGGCGGTGTAGTCGGCGCCGCGGAAGATGTTTCCCGGTTCGTTGCGGCTGCAGGCGATGAAGGCGGTGAACGCCCAGTCCGCCCCCATTCGCTCGCGGTTCGCGTTGTTGTACTCGTGGACGATCGCCCCGGCGTTTTCCGACTCGAAAGCCGGGGGAAACCCGATCTTCCGCAGGGTGTCGATGATCCACAGATTGTCGGTGCGGTTGGTGTGCGCGATGGGCTCGTAGCCCGTGGCCGCGCGTCCGACGTACTGGAACGTGGTGTTGATGTCCATCTTCGGGAACCGCCCCTCCCAGTGCAGCATCGCCTGCACCGCGCCCTGGATGGCGGCGGCAAGATCGTCGTCGCTCCAGTTCTCGCTTTCCGTCTCGATGGCGCCGTTGCTCTCCGGAAAGACGAACTGCGCGTGAATGTGCCCACCCAGGATCTCGGAGTTCTGCTGCATGTTCCGCTCCTCGACCGCGCCGGCCAGGGGTGAGACGCCGGCGGCGCGCCAGCGCTGTACCTCGCGCGAAGCGGCGGCGACCTCCTCGGGAGTCGGCACCAGGAGCAGGTCGTCGAACCCCGCGCCCGCTTCTCCGCTGGTTCGTACGGCAGGGGGTGCGGCCGCGGGCGCGGCCAGCGCGCGGTCCACGCGCTCGTAGCACGCGTGCGCCCACGCGGCGCTCGAGCGCGCCGCCTCCCTCTCGCTCAGGCGCACGAATCCGGCGGGGGCGGCGAAGCGCTCCGCCGTCGCCCCCCGCGGGAGCTCGCAGACAATGATCCGGTCGGGGAGAATGAGATTGACGTGGCGCGCACCCGCGCGAATGAGCGCCTTGTGCGCGGCGATGGCATCGGCCTCCGACGCCCCCGCGGCGAGGTAGTAGGTGCGCGCGGGCGGATCGGGGAACGCGGCCGGGTCCACGGCGCGCACTTGCACCGTCTGCACGCCCGCCGCCGCCGCGTTGCCCCACGCCGAGGCCATGACCGCGGCGGCCACGATGACGGTTACCAGGGCTTTTATGACAACACCTGCCCGCTCAAGGATCCGCGCGCAACGGGAGGTGCGACGTCGCCCCGTCGCCGAAGGCGAGCAGCAGCGTCGTCGTCCGCGACTCGCGCGGACCCACATCCGGGATGCCGCGCACGGCGGGCCGCGTTCGCGACTCCCGCGTGCGCTCGATCACGCACTTCACGAGGTGGAAGACGGGCACCTCGCGCGCCGACCATACCGTGAACCGGTCCGTGTTGCGCTGCACGACGGTCACGCGCCCCGAAGGGATCTCCTTCGCTGTCTCCACGCTCAGATCCCGGCGCTGGCACCGGAGGTCCCCGGCCGGGGTCGACACGGCGGCCTCGCCCCCCGCCGTCCAGTCGGCGTCGGTGGTCGGGCGGGTCAGCGTCAGGCGCTCCAGGCTGCGGGGATCCGCGCGCTCCGGATGCGCCTCTCCCTTCTGATTATACAAGGTATGCACGTATCGGTAAAGCGAGTCGCCGCGCGCGTGGCGGGTGATTCCGCCCGACACCAAGGCGAGGGTGCGGTCCCGATCCGCCGCGGCCGCCCCATAGGGGCCCGCCTCGAACTCCACCCAGTACGCCGGCTCGCCCCCCACGTCCTCCCGACCCACGATGGCGACGGTGACTTCGCTCGAGTCCGCCACGCCCAGCGCTTCGTCTACGATGAGGTAGCGACACCACTTACCAACCTCGAGGTCAGCCTCCCGGATATCGACGCCGGGGAGCAGGAGCGTCTCGACGGGCGCCGCGTCGCTCGTGGCCGAGGCCAGGAGTGCCGCGAGCGCCCAGCCGGCTCGCTCAGTGCGCCACCTTCGGCCAGTCCTTGGCGAAATCAAAATCGGGATCCTCGTGGGGGGTGTGGCATTTTACACAACTCTGGATGGCGCGCGTGCGGTAGCTCCCGTCGCGCGCGTGCTCGGCGCCGGGGCCGTGACAGGCCTCGCACTGCACGTCGACCAGATCGGCCTGCGCCCCGCGCAGGCGTAAGCCGTCGAATCCGCCGCGCTCACCCCAACCGGTGACGTGGCATCCGACGCAGTTGGTGTCGCGATGGACGAACTGCTCCGAGACGGTGCGGTAGGCGTGCGCGTGCGCCGTCTTGGCGTAGACCTCGAAGTCCTCGGCGTGGCAACCGTGGCAGGCGCCCAATCCCAGGTAGACGTTGCCGGGGCGCTCGCCGTGGCGCGACGCGCGCAGCTGCTCCCGGGCGTACAGCGTCTTCTGTACCTCCCGGTTCTCAGCCTCGAACGCCTCGACGAGCGCGGCCGTCTCGGGATCGGCCTCGTACGTCGCGTCGAGGAAGTAGATGCGGTTGGCGATCCCCTCCAGGGCGCCGTGGCCGGAGATCGCGGCGCGCAGTCTCCCGATGTTCTGTCCCTGCGACGACGCGCGCACCACGGGGACGTCTTCCCCCGCCCGGGCGTCCACCAGCGGCTGCCCGTGCGGGTCGTGTCCGAGAACGACCAGGTCCACGCCGGACAGCTCCGGGAGCAGGGCATCCAGCTCGCTCTGTTCCACGTGGGCGAGGAGCACGAGCAGGTCGCAAGCCGCCCGCGCCTCCGCTACCGCCGCCGCCGCTGCGCGGGGGTCTTCGATGGCCCAGGTGAGCGCCTCGACGGCCGCGTCCGGCGAGCCCGCGGCGCGCACGCGGGTGGACGGCGAGAGCACTGCGACGAAGCCCACCCGCAGGCCGCCGCGCTCGATCACGAGATAGGGGGGAAAGACGGTCCCGTGCGCCTCGGCCCGGGCCCGTCCCGCTTCGGCCGCGGGGCCGGGGGCGGCGGCCGGCTCCCGGTCCCCGCGCCGCATGAGGTTTGCGCAGGTCACGTTGAGGCCGTGGTCGCGCACGTCCTCGACGAGTGCGTCTAGGCCGTGGCCCAGGTCCATCTCGCCGACCCCGACGGCGTCGTAGCCCAGGCGCGCCATCGTCCGCGCGACGAAGCGCGACTTGGGCTCGTTGAAGACGTCCCCGGTGCCGTAGAAGTCGCCCGCCGAGCACAGGAACAGCGGCTCGGCGTCACGCGCGAAAGACTCCAGAAGGCTCGCCCGCCGGGCGAACCCGCCTCCGGCGGTCTGGTGTCACCCGCAGGGCCGGTAGTAGCCGCGCGTGTCGCTGTGGTAGACGAGCTGGAACGCCCGCGCGTCGTCGCCGAGCGCCGGCGCCGTGGACGTCCACGACAGCGCGAGGAGCACCGCCGCTATGCCAAGCGTTTTGTTCATTATGAAGGGAGCATAGCACACGCCGAGTGCGGTCGCAAGGCATTGCGAGAAAGCGAGTTCCGACGGAAGCTGCCCTGGGGGCGACAAAACGAGAGGGCGGAGCCCACCGGCCCCGCCCTCGTAACGTACAGCGGTCCCAACCGCTAACGAAGCCGATCCTTGAGCGCGCGCCCTGCCGAGAAGGCCGGGAACTTGGTTGCGGGAATCTGGATCGTCTCTCCGGTCTGAGGGTTCCGGCCTTCACGCTTCCGGCGCTTGCGCAGCTGGAATGTGCCGAAGCCGGTGATCTGCACCTTCTTGCCGGTCTTGAGTTCGTTCGCGATGATGCCTTCCTTGGGAATGGTGCTGAAGATCGCCTCCACGACCATCTTCGAGTCCTTCAGGGTCAGACCCGTTTTCTTGGCCACCTTGTCGATCAGTTCCGTCTTGTTCATCGTATCACCTCCTTCCCGTCCTTATGCGCACTCTATCGACCTGCAAAAAAACGTGTCAACAACTATCCGCGCACTTTTTCGCTTGGGGACGGGAGTTTCCCCGGGGAGCGCTCCGGACTAGAAGTAGGACGAGGTACCGAACGTGCCTCCCCCTAGCCCCCGACTGCCCTGCTCGGTGAAGATCTCGGGGTGCGCCCTGATCCCGATTCGGAAGTAGAACTGCCATTCGTCTCCCAACTTCTGCCGCGCGAGGCTCATCTCCCAGCAATGCAGGTCGCGCGAAATGGCGATGTTCTGCCCCGTCTGGATGCGCTCCATCACGTCGTAGGTGGTTCCGTAGGTGAAGCGCCACGCCTTGGTCAGGTTGATCTGTCCGTTGAAGCGCAGCGTCGAACGCGGGTCGGCGTTCTGCGTGGTCGAGTAGCTCAGGTCCACGGAGAGCGACCAGGGCAGGCGTCCCTTTTCCAGGGCCAGTTCCCCGGGCCCTCGGTCCACGGTGTCGCCAGTCTCCTGGATGGAGAACCCGGTACCCTTGGTCTCGTCAAGCGTCGTGTCCGCGGCCGCGACGACGTTGAGCTCGCGGACGGTGATCTCCTCGGACCGCCCCAGTGGGTGCGAGCCCTGCAGCCGAAAGCCGGATGTCGTGCTCGAGGAAAGCACGTCGAGCAGGTACGGGTCGATGGCATGGTTCCACGAGAGGTTGAGGCCGAAGACCTGCAGGTTGAAGCCGCTGTTGATCGTGCTCCAGGCGCGCTTGCGGGGCGCTTCCGGATTGTAGGCGGTGGTGAGCGACCAGATGGCGACGCCCGAGAGTTTGTTCAACTCCTCTTCTCCGTCGCCGGCCGCGCCACCGTCTCCGTTCGCCCCGACACCCGCGGCGCCTCCCGACTCCGCGGCGGGAGGGCGGGCGACTTTGAGGTCGAGGCTGTTGCGCAGACTCAGGCCGACGCCCTGGCTCCGCGGCCGGTTCCCCTGCGCGGGCGTGATGCGATAGCTGGCGCTGGGGGTGATCGTGTGCCGGATGCCGCGCAGCCTTCCCAGCGTAGGGTAGAAGGTGCCGTAGATGTTGGTGGTCGCGGATACCCCGCCGTTCCAGCTGAACACGTTCTCCGTGTCGACCAGGCGCGAGGGTGGAACCAGCACGGGCACGGTGTCCGGGGGAATCGGGTCGACCTGGTGCGCGAGCACCTCGAGATCGGTGCGCGTGGCGACGTTGTTCGCGCTCAGCGACGGCGAGATGTTGAGAAACGACACTCTCTGCGGACTGTTGAGCCCGAGCCCGGCGTTCAGCGTCGTCCGGTCCAGGAACTCGTATTGCTTCTCCTGGTACACGCGCTCGCCGGAAAGCCGCGGCG
>JAOTVO010000135.1 GCA_029863355.1 Candidatus Krumholzibacteriia bacterium | reverse complement strand
CTCGGGTTGTTTCTGCTGCTCGGGAACGGCGGAGACGAGGGTGCCGCCCGCGCTCCACTGCTGCGTCCCGTCGGCCAGACCGAAGCGCTGGGCATAGATGTCGGGATTGCCGTTGCGGTCGTCCCGCCACGCTACCGCCACGCCGGAGGGGCCCACGGACGAAAGCGCCGGTTGGGTCTCGGCGGTGAATGGATTCCCGAGCGAGACCGACCAGCTGGCCGAACCCAAGCCGTCGATACGCTGCACGACGACGTCCCACGAGACGTAAATGAACCCCTGGTCGGCCTGATAGGCCAGGACCATGCCGCCGGCACCGTCCGGCGTGATGACCGGAGAGTGCGCTTCGAAGGTGTAGAACGAGGTGAACGGGTAACCGCCGGATGTCCACGTAACGCTGCCCGACGCATTCACGTGCTGCCCCCAGACGTCGCGTGCGCTTCCCGTTGGATTCGCCTCCCACACCACGAACGCGCCGCCCGCGCCGTCCGCGCAGATGCGGGGCGCGATGTCTCCGTAGGTGCCGAAAGCAATGGGTACGCCCCCGCTGGTCCACACCTGCGTCCCCAGGCTGTTGAGCCGCTGCGCATACACGTCCACGTCGCTGAAGAACACATTGCGCCCATCCTCCCATGCGATGAGAGCGCCGCCGGAGCCGTCCGGCGCGATCGTCGGCGCCGCCTGTCCGTAGGTCGCGGTGCACACGGGAACGCCGTCGTCTGTCCACACGTCGCCGCCGAATTGGTTCACGCGCAGCGCGTAGATGTCGAAGAAGAGGCCGGAGCGGTTGTCGCTCCACGCCGCGATGAAGCCGCCGGCGCCGTCGGAGACGACCTTGGGGCCGAGCTGGGCGTTGGGCTGAGCGCAAATGCCGAGGCCGCCCGCGGGCCAGCCCGTGGTCGTGCCGTCGGGCAGCACGCGCAACGCGTAGATGTCGTAGTTGCCGGCACGATTGTCCTCCCACACCACAAAGATGCCGCCGGTCGCCGGGTCGAGGCAGGCGTCCGGGTTGCGCTGGTGTCCCGACTCGCCGCTCACGACGATCCCCCACAGCACGTTCCCGTAGGCGTCGATCCGCTGCGCGCGGACGTCGTTGTCGCCGTAGTAGTACGTGGCCGAGTCTTCGTAGACCACGAACATGCCCCCGGATCCGTCGGGGATCACCGTCTGGTCGAGCTGGTTGTTGCCGTAGGGGGTCAGGTCGTTGCCGTTCGGATCCCAGGCGGCGGCCGTCGTGCCTGCGGTGGAGGCGAGCGCTGCCAGGGCGAGGCCAACGGTGAGGATCCGGTTTTTCCAAGCTGCAAGCGTCTTCATCGTGTGCTCCTTCCCTCCTCCGGAGGGGCGGCCCGGGCCACCATGGCCCCGACCCGTAGTGTTGTCGAAGGGTGAGACGAAGACGTCGTCGGGAAATCACGCGGAATGTGGCTTCTCGCTGGGGGATCCCGTGATCACCGGCCGGCGCGGGGCCAGGTCAGGGGGTCCTGTCCGAAGTAGTGGCGCAGCATCGCGTAGACGCGCGGGTACTTGCGGTTGAGGAGGTCGGGGTCCTCGAAGAAGGTCTCTACGGCTACCGCGAAAAACTCGCTCGGCCCCTCGGCGCCGTAGTCGTCGATCGCCGTGCGCAGGCCGCGGTCGACCTCGCGGCAGTGTTTCTCGTAGGCAGCGGTGAAGGCTTCGTCCCACTCGCGGTAGCGCTCCTTGCCATCCAGGCGTGGCACGCCGTCGACCTCGCCGTTCTCGAGGTCGATCTGGTGGGCGAACTCGTGCAGGACGACGTTGTACCGCCTCGTCTGCCCGGTGGCAGCTTTGACCACGTCCTCCCAGGCGAGGATCACCGGGCCGCGGTCCCACGATTCTCCGGAGCGATCCTCGCTGAACTCGGTCACCACCCAGCCGCTCTCGTCGGTGCCGGCGTCGTCCACGTAGAAGAGCGTGGGGTAAACCATCACCGTTTTCATCTCGGGGAAGTAGTCGGTCTCGCGGTGCAGGAGAAGCAGGCAGGCCTGCGCGGCGACCACGAGGCGCACCTCGTCGGTGATCTCCTGCCCGTCGCATCCCTCGAAGCGCTTCTCGGCCAGGAACACGTGGACGTGGCGGTGCAGCTCGCGGCGGTCTTGCTCCGGCAGGCGCGAGTAGAACTTCCAGCCGCGGCGCAGGATCTCCTCCCACGCGGGCGGAAACGGGCGGGCCTGGTACTCACGCCGCCTGCGCTTCTTGAGAAAACCGAGCACGACGCGGCTATCCCAGCCAGCCGCCGTAGAGGTCCGGGCGGCGGTCGCGGAGGAACAGCTTTCTGGCGTGCGAACGCTCGCACTCGGCGAGGTCGAGATCCACGGTGAGGATCTCCTCGGTGCCGCTCCCCGCCCGCGCCACCACGCGCCCCGCCGGATCGCACACGAACGACTCGCCGGCGAACTCGAGCTTCGGCTCCTTGCCCACGCGGTTGCAGAGCGCGGTGAAGTAGCCATTCTGGAAGGCCGCCACGCGCATCTCGGCCTCGTAGAGGCCGTCCGGCAATTCCCCGGCCGCCCCCGCCTGAGGAACCACCACGACCTCCGCACCGGCTAGGGCCAGCGCGCGCATGTACTCCGGGTAGTGGCGGTCGTAGCAGATGGCCACGCCGATGCGGCCGTGCCGCGTCGCGTACACGGGCGCGCCGCGATCGCCGGGCGCGTAGTAGCCGCGCTCGTGGAAGCAGGCGTAATCCGTAATGTGCACCATGCGCGTCACGCCGAGGATCGACCCGTCGGCATCGATCACCGGCGAGGAATCGTAGGTGCGCTCGCCGGCGCGCTCGAAGAGATTGAGCACGATCACGATCCCGTGCGCGCGGGCCTTCTGGGCAAAGCGTTCGGTGGTCGGCCCCGGGATCGGCTCGGCGCGCGCGACGGCGTCGGGGGTGGCGGGAACTTGGGGATAGAACGGCTCGAAGGCGAGCTCCGCGAAGCAGACGACGCCGGCACCGCCAGCCGCGGCGCGATCGACGGCACCGAGCGCGCGCCGGCGGTTGCCCTCGCGATCCTCGGTGGCGACTTGCTGCACGAGTGCGATGCGCATGACGGTCCTCCCCCGCCCCAGTCTAGCGCGCGCGCGGCGACCCGCGCAAGCCGGCCGCACTCGCGGCCTCACGCGCGATAGCTCGCGGGGGCGCCGGGAGCGGAATCGTGCTATGCTATCCGCGCGCGGCCGGCGTGCCGCGCCCGTGATGCCGGCCAACGTCTCGCCCGAATACAAGCGCGCGAAGGAGGCGTTCCAGCGCGCCCGCGATCCTGCCGAGCGCCTGGCGTGCCTCCAGGAGATGCTGCGCACGGTGCCTAAGCACAAGGGCACCGAGCACCTGCAGGCGGAGATCAAGACCAAGATCAAGGAGCTCACCGAGGAGCTCGCCGGGCCCAAGAAGGGCGCGGCGCGCACCGCCCCCACACACACAATCCGCCCCGAGGGCGCCGCGCAGGTCGCCCTGGTGGGGCCGCCCAACTCGGGCAAGTCGAGCCTGCACGTGCGCCTCACCGGTTCACACGCGGAAACCGGCCCCTATCCCTTCACCACGCAGGTGCCGCTGCCCGGCATGCTCCTCCACCGGGACGTGCAGTTCCAGCTCGTCGACCTTCCCCCCATCTCGCCCGAGCACATGGAAGCGTGGATGCCGAACGCGCTCCAGGGCGCGCGCGCGGCCCTGCTCGTCGTCGACCTGAGCGTGGCGGGATGCGTTGAAGCGGTGGCGGTGATGCGCGAGCGTCTCGAGGCCAAGCGCATCACGCTCACGGACGACTGGGGCGGCGCGCTGGCGCCGGGCCTCGCGGCGCTCGAAGCACTCGGCGAGGCGCCGCAGCCGCAGGCTGTCCCCGTGGCCGCGGGTGCGGAGAACGAGGACGGCGGCGACGCCCTCGACGACCCCTTTCACATTCGCTTGCCGACGCTACTCGTCGCCGGCAAGTGCGACCTGGTTCACGACCCCGAGGAGATCGCCGCGCTCGAGGAGCTACTCGACGTGCGCTACCCCGCCATCGCCGCCTCGGCCAAGACCGGCGAGGGGCTGGAGGGTATCGGCGCGATGCTCTTTCGCGGCCTCGGCGTGGTGCGCGTGTACACGAAGATTCCCGGTCACCCGCCCGACATGAGCCGGCCCTTCACCGTGTTTCGCGGCCAGACCGTCCACGACGTGGCGCGCCTGGTCCACCGCGAGATGGCGGAGACCCTCAAGTTCGCGCGCATCTGGGGGAGCGGTCGCTTCGATGGCCAGCAGGTCGGCCGCGACCACGTGGTGAGCGACGGCGACGTCGTGGAGCTGCACACTTGACGGCGCGCGCTTCGCTCGCGCGGCGCAAACTCAGCGTACCACGGCCAGCTTGGCTTTAGCCGTGCCCGACGCCGCCTGCAGGTGCAGGAAGTAGACGCCGCTCACCAGCCCTTGCGTGTCGATGCGCGCGCTCTGCGGTCCGGATCCGAAGGTGCCGGCGTCGATCGCGCGCACGAACCGACCCGCCACGTCGTAGAGCCGAATCTGCACGCGGGCGCTGGAGGAGGGGAGCACGAAGCGCAGGTCGCTCGCCGAGGACGTCGGGTTGGGCACCAGCGCGGTGATCACGGGAAAGGTCGGCGTGCGACCGAAGGCCACGTCCACGAACTCGTTGCGCAAGAGGTCGATGTCGGGATCGAAGGCGACGGCGGTCGGCCTCGCCGCCAGCGAAAACGAGTAGGTCTGGTAGCGCGCGTCGTTGAGCACGGTGAAGCGCTCCTCGCCCGCGGTCGTCTGCACGGCGAACGTCACCGGCATGACGAAGGCATCCACGTTGGAAGCGGTGGGCGCCTGGATCTGCTCGAGTGTAACGTGCAGTGTGTTGCCCTGCGCGTATGCGTTCACGCGATACGCGGGATAACCCGTTCCCTCGGTGACCCATTGCGAGAAGAAGGTTCCCAGCGACGTTCCCGTGGCCGCTTCGGCGAGGGCCTGGAACTCCGCTGTGTTCGCGCTGCCGTAGCGGTGCGCGGGGCTGGTCGCGTAGGCGCGCAGCAGCGCGCGGAAATCGGTATCGCCCGCCATCTGGCGCAGCATGTGCAGCACCATCGCGCCCTTGGCGTACACGCGCGAGAAGGCGAACATGCCGTCCACGTTGGTGGTGTCGGCGAGCACCAGCGTGCCCGTGGCGTTGCGCGCCACGTCGGCAATGAACTCGAGATCGATCTCGTAGAAGCCGGGATACTGAGCGCGCCGCATGTCCCAGTAGAGCAGCTCGGCGAAGGTGGCGAATCCCTCGTTGAGCCACAGATCCGGCCACGTGCGCAGCGTCACCGCGTCGCCGAACCACTGGTGCGCGGCCTCGTGCACCACCACCCCCAGCGACGGGTGGCCCAGCGAGGTCAGCGTCTGGTGCTCCATCCCACCCCCGAATTCGAACTCCGCGTGGCCGTATTTCTCGGCGGGGAAGGGGTAGGGGCCGAACCACTCCTCCTGCACGGCGAGCACGTCGACCACGGCCGCCCAGCCCGACGGCAGGCTGGGGTTGTCGTCTTGGTAGCGGTAGTGAACGATGGGCAACGTGAGCGGGCCGCCGAACTCGGACGCCAGCGCGCTCGAGCGTACGTACGTCGAGTCGTAGCGCACGTACGCGCTCGCCGCCACGGAGACCAGGTAGGTGGCGATCGGCGAGGGCGAACGCCACTCGTAGGTCGTGCGCCCGCCCGCGGCGATCACCGATACGAGCGTGCCCTGCGAGGCCGCCGTCATCGTGTCGGGCACGGTGATGGATACGCGCAGGGAGTCGGCCTTGTCCGACGGATGGTCCTTGCACGGCCACCACGTGCGCGCCGCGTACGGCTCCGAGAGCGACCACGCGATCTGCGGGCCCATCCACCCTCCCCCCCTTCTCACGAGGTCGAACTCGAAGCCGCCGAGGTCCACGGGCACCGGCACGCCGCTGTAGGTGATCACCGCGACCACACTCGCGCCCACCGGCGCGGCGGCGGGCAGTGTAATAGAGAGAACGTCACCCACGTGGGAGAAGGTGAGCGGCATCCCGCCTCCGTCTTCCACGCTGGACACCGACATCGTGTTGGAGAAATCGAGGGCGAGGGTCTGCAGGGGCGAGTCCACCACGCGGCCCTCGACGCGCACCACGCCGGAGATGGCCTCGGCGGTGAAATCGAGGTCGAGGTCGAGGTCGTAGTAGGTGGCGTCGAAGTTGGCGCTGGCCCTCGAGGCGGGCTCCAGCGAGCCACGCGCCGAGAGGCGTGCGGCGCGCTCGGCCTTGCCCCGCGCGCAGATCTCGCCGCCTTGCTGGAGCAAGCCGAGCCCCTCCTCCTGCGCGCGGGCCGCCGTGGCGGCGCCGAGCCAGACGGCGAGGAAGGCGAAGAGGCAATGGCTGCGCAAGAAGGTCCGTTTCATGGGCTGCAGGGGAGAATTGATCGTACCACACGCGCGCGGCCGGAGCCAGCCCCGCCGGGGGCTCTGCGCGTCGTTCACTCGCTGCCCGCGGTCAGGCGGCGGTACCGCCGGGGGTGCCGCCGCCATTTTGCCGTGGCTCGCGCCGGTCGCGGAAACGCTCGTCCACCGCGCGGCGCAGGATGAACTCGATCTGGCCGTTGACGCTGCGTAGCTCGACCGCGGCCCAGCGCTTGATCTCCGCAAGGAGCGCCTCGTCGATGCGCAGGAGGAACGGTTTCCGTTCGGCCATGTCGCTCTACCTCCCGCCTCCGCATGCCCGCCGGGGAATCACTGGTAGAGGGTTCCCGTGTTCACCACCGGCGTGGCCGCGCTCTCGCTGCACAGGACGACGAGCAGGTTGCTGACCATCGTGGCTTTGCGCTCATCGTCGAGGTGCACCAGGTTCTTCCGGTTGAGCTCTGCGAGCGCGTGCTCGACCATGCCGACGGCGCCCTCGACGATCTTGAACCGCGCCGCTACGACCGCAGTCGCCTGCTGCCGCCGCAGCATCTCGCTCGCGATCTCGGGCGCGTAGGCGAGGTGCGACAGGCGCGCCTCGGTCACCAGCACGCCGGCCAGCTCCAGCCGCTCCTGCAGCTCGCCCAGGAGCT
>JAOTVO010000134.1 GCA_029863355.1 Candidatus Krumholzibacteriia bacterium | reverse complement strand
TCAAGATTCAGGCGGCGCGCGTGAGCAAGAGCCACGCCGTGATCCGCGTGCAGGGCGAGCGCCTGTTCGTGCGCGATTTGGGAAGCACCAACGGCACCGAGGTCAACGGGCGGCGCGTCGGCTCCAACGAGACCGAAGTGCCGGCGGGGGCGATGGTGAGCTTCGCGGGCGCGCTTTTGCGCCGCGCGGCGGAGCTACCCATCTCGCGGAGCTTCGTGGGCCACGGCCAGGTGACCACGCGGCTGCGCTACAACATCCGCGACGGCTACTCCGCCGCCGCGCGCGATCGCATCGTCGACATGAGCGCGGGCCTGTTCGAGCTGCTCGCCTCCGGGCACGACGATGCGTCGGTGGGGCAGGCGGCGTGCCGCTTCGTCTCCCAATACGTGGTCGCGGATCGCGTGGTGCTGCTCGAGGACCGCGGCGAAGCCACGCCCGTGGAGGTGCGCTCGCGCTGGATCCGCGCGGGGGACACGGACGCGCCGCTCCAGCTCTCGTCGACCATCGTGAGCGAGGTCATCAGTCAGCGCGACGCCATCCTCGTCGCCAATCCCTTCGAGGACCCGCGCTACCTCGACCAGCACAGCATCCTGTCGCTCAATCTGCGTTCCGCGATGGCAGCGCCGCTCTTCGACAACCAGCGCGTGCGCGGGATCCTCTACGTGGACACGGCCAGTCCCGAGGTGCGCTACGGCAAGGCCGACCTGGAAGTGCTCACGGCCACGGCCAACGCGGTGGCGGTGAAGCTGCGCAACCTGAGCTACGAGCGCGATCTGCGCACGGCGGCGCAGATCCAGCGCGCCATGCTCCCGCCGGTCGGGGAGCCGCCCGAGGGCTACGAGGTGGAGGCGTTCCAGCTCATGTGCCGTGCGGTGGGCGGCGACCTCTATCACTGCGCCTCGCGCGGCGAGAGCCGCTACGTCGTGGCGCTGGGCGACGTCTCCGGCAAGGGGATGCCGGCGGCGCTGGCCATGGGCGCTGCCACCGTGCTCATCGGCATGCTGGCGGAGATCGACGACGACCTCTCACAGCTCGTGCGCCACCTGCACCGGCAGCTATTCCGCAGCCTCACGGAGGAACAGTTCCTCACCCTGTTCGTGGGCGAGTTCGACGCGACGACGGGAAAACTCCGCTACGTCAACGCGGGCCACGAGCCGCCGCTCGTCATGCACGCCGACGGTTCGTGCGACGCGCTCGATTCGACGGGCCTGCCGGTGGCGATGATCGAGGAGCCGATGTTCGAGACGGCCGAGGTCACGCTGGCGCCCGGCGACATGATCGCCATCTTCTCCGACGGCATCCCGGAAGCCACCACGGACGGTGAGAGCTTCCTGGGACTGGATAGCGTGAAGGAGCGGCTCTGCGCCCTGCGCGGCGAGGGGCTGCCGCACATCCGCGAGCAGATCATCGGCGAGGTGCAGCGGTTTCTCGGCGGGGAGTCGACCTCGGACGACCTCACCCTCATCCTGATGCGCCGCCGGGCCTGAGGCAGCGGCGCGACGATCGCACATAGGAAAGGAGCACGCGATGAAGAGGAGAGTTTGGGCGGCGGCGCTGGTCGCCGCCGCCGCGCTGGCGGGATACGGCCTGGGCGCGAGCGAGGACACTCGCGAGATCACCTCGGCGATGATCGAAGCGGCCGAGGACCTGATCGATATCCGCTTCACCAGCGCCGAGCGCGACTCCATGCGCGACGACCTCGCCGACTACCGCGAGGCGTACGCCAAAATGCGGTCCGTTCCGCTCAACAACGCGGTGGCACCCGCCCTGGTGTTCGACCCGCGGCCGCGAGGCTTCGCCCTTTCGGGCGAGGACGGCGCGCTCGCGCTGGGCGCGGCGCGTGAGACGGCGGTGCCCGAGGACCTCGAGGACCTCGCCTTCTACTCGGTGCGTGACCTGGCCGAGCTGGTGCGCACGCGCAAGGTCACGTCTACGCAGCTCACCCGCATGTATCTCGATCGGTTGAAGGCGCACGGCCCCACGCTGGAGTGCGTGATCACGCTCACCGAGGACCTCGCCACGGCGCAGGCGCGCCGCGCCGACGCAGAGATCGCGGCCGGGGAGTACCGCGGTCCGCTGCACGGGATCCCTTACGGCGCCAAGGATCTGCTGGCCGTGCCCGGATACCGCACGACGTGGGGGGCGGCGCCGTACAAGGAACAGGTGATCGACGACGCGGCCACCGTGGTGCGCAGGCTGGAGGAGGCCGGCGCCGTGCTGGTGGCCAAGCTCACGCTGGGTGCGCTGGCCTGGGGCGACGTGTGGTACGGCGGAACCACGCGCAACCCGTGGAACCCGGAGCAGGGGTCGAGCGGGTCGTCGGCGGGCCCGGCTTCGGCGACGGCCGCGGGACTGGTCGCCTTCGCCATCGGGACGGAGACGTGGGGCTCGATCGTCTCGCCGTCCGCCCGCTGCGGGACCACCGGGCTTCGCCCCACATTCGGCCGCGTGAGCCGCGCGGGAGCCATGGCGCTCTCGTGGTCGATGGACAAGATCGGGCCCATCTGCCGCACCGTGGAAGACTGCGCGATCGTCTTCGACGCCATCCGCGGCGCCGACGGGCGCGACGCGAGCGTGATCGATGCGCCCTTCGCCTACGACGGCCGCGCGGGGATCGCCGGCATGCGCATCGGCTATGTGGCCGCCGCGTTCGACGAGGAGTACCCGAACCGCGACTTCGACCGCGCCACCCTGGAGACGCTGGAAGCGCTCGGTGCCGTTCTCGTGCCGGTGACGCTGCCCGATCTCCCGGTGGAAGCGTTGCCCCTCATCCTCACCGTGGAGGCGGCCGCCGCCTTCGACGAGCTCACCCGCTCCGGGCGCGACGACCTCCTCGTGCGCCAGATCAAGAACGCGTGGCCCAACGTGCTGCGCGGCGCGCGGCTGGTGCCGGCCGTCGAGTACGTCCAGGCCAACCGCATCCGGGCGCTATTGATCGAGGCCATGGCGGACCTCGACGTCGACGTCTACGTCTGCCCCAGCTTCGGGGGGGACAACCTGCTGCTCACCAACCTCACCGGCCACCCGTGCGTCGTGCTGCCTAACGGCTTCACGGAGGAGGGAACGCCGGTCAGCGTCACCTTCATGGGACGCCTGTTCGCGGAGGGACGCCTGCTCGAGGTGGCAAGCGCCTACCAGCGCGCCACCGCGTTTCACACGCGACATCCCGGCGCGTTTCGCTGAGGGATGTGAGACGGCGCGCACAGTCTTCCGCAGCGCAGAATCTCGCCGGCGAGAGACGCCCGGGGAGCCTCAGGCCTCGTAATTGCGGTATGTATAGAGACTACAATACGACTAACGTATAGTGACTACTATTCGTGGAACGGTTGGCGATTACTGAACGGCGCCACATCGACAGTCATTAGCTGAACAGTTAGCAGCGGAAACATGAGGCGCCGGTCCATCCACTCGTACACGGAGAGGAAGGTCGTCCCGCCGGGGGCGTGGCGCAGCATGGGAGAGAGCCACGAAAAGACGGGCAATTCCACGGCGAGCCCGAAGCGGTTCTGCATGACGTGCACGTCCATACTCGTGATCTCGTAGGTGGCCAGCAGCGTCACCCAGCGGCGGTCGCTGGGACCCACGTCGAAGCCCAGTCCCCAGCGGCCGTTCACGTAGTCGTGCCAGTAGCTGCCGAGGATGTTGTTGGACTCGTGGTAGGTGAAGACGCGCTGCACGGATTTCACGCCGTACTGGAGCGAGAGGCGCGCGAAGAGGGGGCTGCGCCGGCGCAGCGCCTCGCCGCCGTCGGCCCACCAGGCGCCCATGGCATTGGAGACGATGTCGATGGGGTCGAGCCGGGCGGTGGGCATGAAGCCGTTGAGGATCTCCTCCAAGGTCTGCATGCCGAAGGCGCCGTACCAGGCGCCGGCGCGGCGGGCCCTGGCGTCGGGCATCCCCGCCCAGCGATTGAGCGAGCCCAGGGCCAGACCGAGTTCGCGCGTGAAGAAGACGTGCCCGAAGACGTCGTACATGTAGGCGGACTCGAGCCGGCGGATCTGGTAGTCGCCGTCGACGCCCAGGCGGGTGCCGACGTGGGCGAGAGAGACATAGCCGGCGGCGTAGGTCGCGTAGACCACCGCCATGCGCCCGGCGGGCGCCTTCTGTGGTCCCTCGAGCAGGCGTGGATCCGCCGGATCCACGGGCACCGGCGCCGCCGAGTCGCGGAGGAAGTCCTCGGGCGGGGTCTCGCGGGCGGGTCCCGCCTCGCCGACGACCGCCGCGGCGGGCGCCTCGCCTCGCTCGGGGGCGCTCCACGCCGCCGCCGCGGGCAGCAGGGCCACCGGCACGGCCAGGAGGAGCGCCAGACGGGACGCTCGGGAGATGCAGGTTGGGCGGAACTGCATGGGCCGGAACCTCTCCAGGATTGTAGCGCGAGGGCGCCCAGCCCGTTAGTGCGAAATCCGTGCCTGGCCGCCGGTGCGGAGCCGAGCATCTCGCCCTGCGCGCCTTCTAGTGGAAGTCGCGGCTGTGCCGCTGGCGCGGCTTCTGCGCGAGCCGCGGCTCCCACAGGGCGTCGGCTACCACGTGCACCACGCCCGACTCGCTCTGGACCTTGCCGGATACGCCGAGGAAGGAGGCCGTCTTGGCGAGCACGCGGAAGCGCGCGAAGACGTCCTTCCATAGGACCACGTTCACGAAGCCGGTCTCGTCCTCCAGCGTCATGAACACCACGCCCTTGGCGGTGCCGGGGCGCTGGCGCGTGATGACGACGCCGGCGTAGCGCACGCGCGCGCCGCCGGGGAGGGCGGCCACGGCGCGCGCGTCGGGCAGGCCCTGGCGCGCGAGCGCCTCGCGCAGCGGTTCGAGCGGATGGCCGCGCGGGCTGGCGCCGGTGGCCTCGTAGTCCCACGCGATGGTCTCGAACGCGGACAGGGAAGCAAAGGCCACGGCGCGCTCGCGCTCCTCCACGGGGAGCTGCGGCGCCGCCGCGCGCGACGCCCCGTACGCGCGCCACAGCGCCCTCCGCCGCGTCTTCTCGATGGCCTCGAAGGCGCCCGCGGTGGCCAGGCGCTCGAGCGCGCCGTCGTCGAGGCCGGTGCGCGCGACGAAGTCGTCTACCGATGCAAACGGTGCGCCCTCTGCGCGCGCCGCCACCACGCGCTCGCCGTCGCGCGCGGCGAAGCCCTTGACGTAGCGCAGTCCCATGCGCACGGCGTACTGGCGCAACCCCGCGTCGCCCGGCCGCCGGCGCCCCAGCTCGTGCAGGCGCTCTTGGGCGCGCTCGAGCGTGCAGTCCCATTCGCTCTTCTGCACGTCCACCGGCAGCACGCGCACGCCGTGGCGGCGCGCGTCGTCGACGATGGTGGCCGGCGCGTAGAAGCCCATGGGCTGCGCGTTGAGGAGCGCGCACGCGAAGACGTCCGGGTAGTGGCACTTGAGCCACGCGGAGACGTAGGCGATGTAGGCGAAGCTCGCCGCGTGGCTCTCGGGAAAACCGTAGTCGCCGAAGCCGCGGATCTGCTCGAAGACGCGCTCGGCGAACTCGCGCGCGATGCCCTTGGTCAGCATACGGCGCACGAGCTTGTCGCGGTGGCGCTCGAGCTGGCCGCTGCGACGCCAGGCGGCCATGTCGCGCCGGAGCTGGTCGGCCTCGCCGGGCGTGTAGTCGGCGGCCACGACGGCGAGTTTCATCACCTGCTCCTGGAAGAGCGGCACGCCGAGCGTCTTCTTCAAGACGGGCTCGAGCGAGGGATGGGGATAGAAAACCGCTTCCTCTCCGTTTCGCCGCCGCAGGTAGGGGTGCACCATGCCGCCGGTAATGGGGCCGGGCCGCACGATGCTCACCTCGATCACCAGGTCGTAGTAGGTGCGCGGCTTCAATCGCGGGAGCATGGCCATCTGCGCGCGGCTCTCGATCTGGAAGGTGCCCACCGTGTCGGCGCGGCGGATCATCGCGAAGGTCGGCTCGTCGCCGCGCGGCACCGTCGCCATGGTAAGCCGCTGGCCGTAGTGCGACGCAATGGCATCGAAGGCGCGGTGCAGAACGGCGAGCATGCCCAAGCCCAGCAGATCCACCTTGAAGAGGCCGATCGATTCCAGATCGTCCTTGTCCCACTGGATCACCGTGCGCTGCGCCATGGTGGCGTTCTCGACGGGCACGAGGTCGCGCACCGGCTCGTGGCCCAGCAAAAAGCCACCGGGGTGGATGGAGAGGTGGCGCGGGAAGTCCTGGATCTCCATGGCGAGCCGTGCGAGGTGCGCGTGCGCGCTGGCCGCGCCGTCGAATCCCGCCTCGCGCAGCCCCTCCGGCGTGATGGTGTCGTAGTGCGACAAGAGCTTGGCCACGCGGTCGAGCGTGGAGTCGGGGACGGCGAGCGCCTTGCCCACCTCGCGAATGGCCGAGCGCGCGCGGTAGCGCACCACGTTGGCCACCATGGCCGCGTGCGTGCGGCCGTACTTCTCGTAGACCCACTGGATCGCCTCCTCGCGCCGCTCGTGCTCGATGTCCAGGTCGATGTCCGGCGGCTCCGCGCGCTCCTTGGAGAGGAAGCGCTCGAAGAGGAGGTCCATCTGCACGGGGTCGACGGCGGTGATGCCCAGGCAGTAGCAAACCGTCGAGTTCGCCGCCGAGCCGCGGCCCTGACAGAGGATGGCGCGCTGCCGGCAGAACTGCACGATTTCGTACATGGTGAGGAAGTAACCGTCGTATTCCAGCTCCGAGATGACGGCGAGCTCCTTGTCGAGCTGTGCCGTGACCTCCGGGGGAATCCCCTCGGGGTAGCGCTCGCGCGCGCCCTCGCGGGTGAGCGTGCGCAGCCACTGCGCGGTGGTGATGCCCTCCGGCATCCACTCCGAGGGGTAGCGGTAGCGGATCTCGGCGAGGGTGAACGTGCAGCGCGCGGCGATCTCTTCGGTGCGCGCGACCGAGGCGGCGTCGTCCTCCCACAGGAGGGAGAAAGCGTAGGGAGACTTGAGGTCGTGCTCGGCGTTGGGACGGGTGAGACGGCCCGCGGCAGCGAGCGCGACGCCGTGGCGGATGCACGTGAGCACGTCCTGCAGATCGCGCCGCGCGCGCGTATGGTACAGAACCTCCGCCGCCGCCACGGTGGGCAGACCGTAGCGGTCCGCGCGCGCACGCAC